>CADEGB010000179.1 GCA_902826755.1 uncultured Gemmatimonadota bacterium | reverse complement strand
GATCGGGATCCGCTCGCCGCCGATGACCGCGTGGGAGGGACTTGCGGCGGCGGCCCCGTGGGAATCACTGCCACCGGTGGTCAACAAGCCGAGATCGGCGGCGAGCCGCTCCAGGCTGGCGCGGACCGGACCCGAATGACTCGGGTGGTAAACCTCGATGGCATCAAGACCTTGCGACTGCAGGTCGACGAGCGAGGCACGACTGAGCCGATCCTTCGGATGCGCGATCGAGGAGACACCGCCCACCCGGCGAATCAGGTCGCAGACGTCCGCCAACTCCGGTAACGCTTTCGGCACGAACGCCGGCCGGCCGCGGCCGAGGAACCGGTCGAACGCTTCCTCGATGGAACGAACCGCCTTCCGGGCAATCAAGGCGCGAGCGACGTGCGGCCGGCCGATTGGTGCCCCGGCGGCCTCCCGTTCGACATCTTCATACGTGATCGGGATGCCGCAGGCCACGATCCGGGTCACCATGGTGTGGCCGCGATCTGCCCGGGCGGCCCGCATCCGGTCGAGCGCGGCGACCAGTTCGGGATCGGTGTCGGGCAGCACGTAGCCCAGGAGATGGACCTCGCCCCACTCGGCCCGGACCGAGAACTCGCAACCCGCGACCACTCGGATCCCGGCCCGCGCGCCGGCCGCGCGCGCCTCCGCGATCCCGGCGACGGTGTCGTGATCGGTCAGCCCAATGGCCGCCAGGCCGGCGGCGGCTCCGAGACGAACGACCTCCGACGGAGCGAGCGTCCCGTCGGAGGCCGTGCTATGCAGATGGATGTCCGCGAAGGCGCTCAGCGGCGGTACCCCAATTCCGGCGTGGTCCACGACGGTTGCGACCGGCGGAACAGATCCGTCAACTGCGCCGCGGTCAGCTCGAAGAGGGAGTCCTCGCGGGCCTTCGAACCCTGCGGCGAATAGCGCGCCGCCCGGATCTCGGCCCCGTCTTCACGGGCAAACTGGACCGTGAACTCGTCCTTGGCATACTGGGTCCGGCGGCCACTGGGCGATACCGTCCAGCGGGCCCCGTCGACCTCGATGATGCGCGGCATTGGCGTCGTCTCCGTCAGGCGTTGTCGGGGAACTCGTGGAGCGACTTCTTGAGATCGGCCAGGAACCGGTCGGCGTCGGCACCATCGACGACGCGATGATCGAACGACATCGCGAGAATGCCCTTGGTCCGGATGGCGATGGAGTCGGTGCCATCGGGTTGGGTGATGACGGCCGGCTGCTTCTCGATGGCGCCAACCGCGAGAATGGCCGACTGGGGCTGGTTGATGATCGGCAGCCCGACGATGGTGCCGAACCCGCCCGGGTTGGTGATGGTGAAGGTGCCCTTCTGGACTTCGTCGGGCGAGAGCTTCTTGCTCCGAGCCCGGTCGGCGAGATCGCCGATCGAGCGGGCCAGCCCGAACAGGTTGAGTTCGTCGGCCCGTCGAACCACCGGGACGATCAGACCCCAATCGAGCGCCACCGCGATGCCGAGATTGATCTCGCGCCGGAGGATGGTGGCCTCGCCCATGACGGCCGAGTTGACGACCGGATGCTTGCGAAGGTTGTCCGCCACCGCCTTGGCGATGAACGCGAGGAACGTCAGGTTGACGCCACGCTCGGCGAACTCGGCCTTGCGGCGGGCCCGCACCTGGGACACCCTGGTGTAGTCGATCTCGATCAGACTGGCCACGTGCGGCGACACCCGCCGCGACATGATCATGTGGTCGGCCGTCAACTTTCGGATCCGGGACCACGGCTCGACCTTGTCGCCATCCCACGGCTCGACCACCGGGCCCGGAATGACGGTGATGGCGCCGGACCCGGCCGGAATCCCCTGCGGCGCGACGGCGGCCGGAGCGACGGGGGCTCGGGGTGCGGCCGGGGCCGCGGGAGCCGCCGGCGGCGTGGCCGCGCCGGATTCGAGGAAGCCGAGAAGGTCATTCTTGGTGACCCGGCCGGCGAGCCCGGTGCCAGGCACCGCGGTGATGTCCACCCCATGCTCCGCGGCGATCTTGCGCACCACCGGGGTGGACTTCCGCCGAAGCCGATCCTCGAGTGACTCGTCGGCTGGGGCTACCGGGGCGGCAGGCACCGGCTCCGGGGTCGCGGCGCGAGCCGGGACGGGAGCCGCCGCGGGCTTCGGAGGTGCCGCCGCGACGGGTGGCGGCGCGGCCGGCGCCGCGGGGGCGGCCGGGGCCGGAGCAGCCGCGGCGCCGGCGTCCGTTTCGATCCGGGCCACCAAGGTCTGAACCGGAACGGTCTGGCCCTCCTGCACCAGGATCTCGGCCAGTACCCCGGCTGTCGGCGAGGGGATTTCGGCGTCGACCTTGTCGGTCGAGATCTCGAAGATCGGTTCGTCCCGTTTGACCGGGTCGCCGAGCTTCTTCAGCCACTTGGACAGGGTGCCCTCGGCGATGGATTCGCCCATCTGGGGCATTGCGACGTCGATGCGAGCCATGGGTATGTCTCCAGCTAGTACGCCGCCATCCAGCGGGCGGCCTTGACGATGTCGTCGGTCTGCGGAAGGACGAAGTCCTCCAGCGTCGGCGCATAGGGCAGCGGCACGTCATGAGCGCAGACCCGTCGGACCGGCGCGTCGAGCCACTCGAAGCAGCGTTCGTTGATGAGCGCCGCGATCTCGCCGGCGAGGCCGCCGGTCCGGGTGTCTTCGTGCACCACCAAGGCCCGGCTGGTTTTCCGGACGCTCGCCACGATGGCGTCGGCGTCGAGCGGAAGCAAGGTGCGGAGATCGATCACCTCGACCGAGACGCCTTCCCGATCGAGGATGTCGGCCGCCTCGAGGGATTTCCAGACGGTCGCCGAATAGGTGATGATGGTGAGGTGCTTCCCTTCCCGCGCGGTTCGGGCCTTGCCGATCGGGGTCAGGATCTCCTCGCCAGCCGGGAGGTGTTCCTTGATCCGGCGGTAGAGGTACTTGTGCTCGAAGTAGAGCACCGGGTCGTCGTCGCGAATCGCGGCCTTGATCAGGCCCTTGGCGTCGCGCGCGGTTGCCGGCGCCACCACCTTGAGGCCGGGCGTATGCACGTACGACGCTTCGGGATTCTGGGAGTGGAACGGACCGCCGCGCACGTAGCCGCCCGACGGCCCCCGGATCACGATCGGGGTCTTGAGATCGGCCCGGTACCGCGCCGTGGCGACGTAATTGGTGAGGATCGAATAGCCGCACGACAGGAAGTCGATGAACTGCATTTCGCAGACGGGGCGGAAGCCCATGTGCGCGGCCCCCGCGGCGGCGCCGATGATGGCCGTCTCGGCAATCGGCGTCTCGATGATCCGCTCGGCGCCGAACCGGGCCTGGAAGCCGTCGGTGACCTTGAAGGCCCCTCCGTAGCCGCCGATGTCCTCGCCCAGCATGAAAACCCGTTCGTCGCGCTCCAGTTCCTCGCGGAGCCCGTCCCGAATCGCCTCGAGGTAGGTGACCTCGCTCACGGGAGCCTCCGATACCACTCGAGTTCCGCCGTGGGCGGATCGGCGAGGACGCCGTCCAGCGCGGTCAGCGGCTCCGGCAACGGTTCGTGTTCGCAGATCGCCACCGCCCGGTCGATCTCGTCGGTTACCCGCGCGTCGAGGGCGTCGACGTCGGCGGCGGTGGCCCACCCGCTCTCGAGCAGGCGGCGGGTGTACCGGTCGATGGGATCGCGCGCCTCCCAGGCCTCGATCTCCTCCTTCGGAACATACGACTGGTTGTCGTGCTCGGCGTGGCCCTTCCGGCGATAGGTGATCAGCTCGACCAGGGTAACGCCACCACCCGCCCGCGCCCGATCGACGGCGCGCTTGGTGGTCTCGTAGACCGCCAGGACGTCGTTGCCGTCAGCCTGCTCGCCGGCCACCCCATACCCGGCCGCCTTCTCGACCAGGAATTGGACCGCCGTCTGCCGGCTCATCGGCGTGGAGTAGGCGTACCCGTTGTTTTCGCAGATGATGACCAGCGGGAGTTTCTGGACGGCCGCGAAGTTGATCCCTTCGTGGAAGGCCCCGGTGCTCATGGCGCCGTCGCCGATGTAGACCATCCCGACCCGATCCTGCTTCCGCATTCGGAAGGACAGGCAGACCCCGGCCATGACCGGGACCATGTCGCCGAGGTGCGAGATCTGGCCCAGGAATCCCCGTTCGAGGTCGTTGAAGTGGATGTTGAGTTCCCGACCGCGGGTCGGGCTCTGGGCCTTGGCCATGTACTGGCGGAGCACCTCGATCGGCGTGGCCCCCTGGACCAGCATCGAGCCGAGGTTCCGGATCAAGGGCGACAGGATGTCACCCTTGGACCGATCGAGGGCAAAGGCACTGCCGACCGCATCGGCTTCCTGTCCAAGCGAGCGAAACAGCCCGCCGATGACCTTGGTCTGGCGATACAGGTTCACCAGCTTCTCTTCGAGCGAGCGGGTGAGCCGCATCCAGTAGTACAACTCGTGCAGCTGCTCCCGGCGGAGACCCGCCGGGATGGCCGCCGCGTTCGGCGTTGCGGTCACGGGGTCAGTAGGCTCCCCGGAGCGCATGGGCCTCGTCCGCCATGGTATGGACCGTCCCGAGGAACCGCTTGGCGAACTTGTCGAGTTCGCTCTCACCCGGCTGGTTGGTTTCCACGGTAACGAGGGTGTAATGGCCCCCTTCGGCCTGGACCGACACCGCGACCTGGCCAATGGCGCTGGAGAAGCGGCGGCGCCGGGAGCCCTCTTCGGTGGGGCTCATCCGGGCGCCGAAGTACGCGGCGGCCCGGGCGACGACGTCGTCCGGAGCCACCGAGGTCCGATGGAAGTACTTCATGACCGACTACTCCTTGTCGTACTCGTAGTACTCGACGCCCAGGTGGGTGATCTGTTCCTCACCCATCAGGTAACGGAGCGTGTTCTTGAGCTTGGTCTGCTGGATGAACAGATCGTGCTCGGGGTAGAGACCGGGCGCGGTCTGGGGGCTCTTGAAGTAGAACGAGAGCCACTCCTGCACGCCGGGCATCGCGGCCCGCTGCGCCAGGTCGAAGAACAGGGCCAGGTCGAGGACCAGAGGCGCCGCCAGGATCGAGTCGCGGCAAAGGAAATCGACCTTGATCTGCATCGGGTAACCGAGCCACCCGAAGATGTCGATGTTGTCCCAGCCCTCTTTGTTGTCGCCGCGGGGCGGATAGTAGTTGATCCGGACCTTGTGATAGAGCTTGCCGTAGAGGTTCGGGTACAACTCGGGCTGGAGGATGTGCTCCAGCACGCCCAACTTCGACTCCTCCTTGGTCTTGAAGCTCTCCGGATCGTCGAGAACCTCGCCGTCCCGGTTGCCGAGGATGTTGGTGGAGTACCAGCCCGCCACGCCGAGCATCCGCGCCTTGAACATCGGCGAAAGCACGGTCTTGAGCATCGTCTGCCCGGTCTTGAAGTCCTTGCCGCCGATCGCGACCTTCTTCTGCTTGGCGAGTTCCTCGAGGGCCGGGAAGTCGCAGCTCAGGTTCGGGGCCCCGTTGGCGAACGGCACGCCCTCCATGACCGACGCCCAGGCGTAAAGCATCGACGGCGCGATCGTGGGGTCGTTGGCGTCCATGGCCTTCTCGAAGGCCGCGAGCGACTGGTGGGTGGCGCCCGGCGCAATGAAGATCTCGGTCGAGGCGCACCAGACCAGCACCAACCGGTCGCAGCCATGCTTGGCCTTGAAGTCGCGGATGTCCTTCCGAAGGGCCTCGGCCTGCTGCCGCTTGGTCCCGGTCTTGACGTTGGTGCCCTGGAGCCGCTTGACGTAGTGCTGGTCGAACGCGGCCGGCATCGGTTTGATGGTCTTGAGGAAATCGGCGATCGGCTCGACGTGTTCGTGTTTGTCGAGCACCCCGCAATGGAGACAAGACTGGTAGCAGTCGTCCGGAACCGGATCCCAGGCCCCAAAGACCAGGTCCTCGAGTTTGGCGAGCGGGACGAAATCCTTGATGAGGGGGGACCGCTTGTCGGTCCGCTTGCCGAGCCGGATGGTGGCGAGCTGGGTCAACGAACCGGTGGCCTGGGCCCGGCCCCGCCGCACGTTCTCGACGCCGGCAATGAACGTCGACGCGACGGCGCCGAGTCCGACGCAGAGCACTCCCAACTTGCCGGTCGCGGGAGCGATCGGACGAGCAGTTCCTTGAGCCACGGTATCTCCTTAGTTGTCGAACGACGCGGGACTTTCCCACGTCATTGGTTGCCATCGTCGGGACGGGCGGCCGCTACCGCGGCTCGTTGGCGCCCGGGCCCTCCGTCACCTGATAGACGTACACGAACCGCTGCACGACCGTGATCGTCGACAGGACCGCCAGCGCCACGACGATGACCTGCAGCACGATCCCGTTTGGCCCCGGCCCGACCAGCAGCGAGGGTACCCCGAGGGCCAGGAGGCGCTCGGCCCGCTGCACGATGCCGACCTTGCAGTCCAAGCCGAGTCCCTCGGCGCGAGCCCGGGCGTACGACACCAGCAGCGAGCTCAGAACCGCGACCATCCCGATGACGGCAGTCTCGATCCTGAACGGGACGCCGGGCGCCTCGAGCAGGTAGACGGCGATGCCAATGAAAGTGGCCCCGTCACCGACTCGGTCGAGGGTCGAGTCGTAAAAGGCACCGAACTTCGACACCTGCCCCGTCTTCCGGGCAACCTGACCATCGAAGGTATCGACCACGCCCGAGAGCAGCAGCAATCCCCCGCCCCAACGGATCCACCCAAACGCAAAGGCCACGGCCGACACGACCACCAACAAGGCGCCGATGGTGGTCAGGGTGTTGGGCCGGACCCGGTTGCGGATCAGCCAGGCAACGAAGGGATCAGTCAGCCCGAAGAAGGCCCGCTCGAGAGACTTTGTGACGAGTTTCACGAGCCCTCATTGTCTGGTGACGCGAGCCCAAGCCTCAATTCCTGCAACGACTTAAGAGATTGGGAAGATACTCGCGAGGGGACCGAACTGCAAACAGTCTCCCGAGTGGGCCCGGGTCCCGAAACCACCAGGCTAACGAATCCTGAAGGCGACATTGGCCCCGACCGCGATCTGACGGATCTGGCGCGAGAGGGTCGAGACCGGTTCTCCTGCTGGCCGCCCGCCCGCATGATGAAAGCGGACCATGGCAAAGGCGCGCCAACCGCCGGCCTCAGGCCCCGCCGAGACTCCGACCGCCCCCGCCACCCCGAGGTAGTCATCGGTTTGAGTGCCGGGACTGGGTACACAGGTTGGCGAGGTCGGGTCGCAGGAGAACAGGATGGCCGGATTCCGCCAGTCGAAGCGCCCGACGTCGAGCTCGGCGAAAGGCCGCACGACCCCGCGGTCCGGGTCGAGTCGGGCCGCCACGACGGCGTTGATTACCCGCCAACCGCCCCCGCTCAACCGTTCGATCGCGGGTCCAACGACCAGGCCGCCTCCGACCTGCAATCCCACCATCCCGCGAAAGCCAGTGGCGGACTGCTCGATCAGGTTGGCTTCGAGTCGGGCGGCCGAGCCCTCGACCATCACGATAACCGCCGGTCGGGTCGGGGTCCGGCGCTCCCCTCGATCGGAAGCCGGAAACAGCGCACCGAACCCCGCCCCGAGCAGTGCTCCACCGAGCCCTCCGATGACCGCGCCCGGCACGGCTCCCTCGACCCAGGACCCGCCGCAGTCAGCCGCGTCGCAGAGCGCCTGGCTCATCGCGGCGCCGAGCAGGCCGGCGCCGATCCCGCCGGCGACCCCCCCGATCACCGCGCCCTTGGCCACGGAGCTCTGGCCGGCCGCATCGCGGGAAAGGAGCGACGCGAGGCCAAGCAGGCACATCGTCAGGCGGCGGGTCATGGGACGCTCCGGTTGAACCCGACGCAAGATCGCCGGAAGGCGTTGCCGCCGCGTGACCGGGGTTTTCGGGCCGCCCGGCGGCTCCGCGTTCCGAGGGGTCCAGCAGCAGGCCGCCGCGAAGATCTTACCCGCGGCACCCCGGGCCCCTACTATCTATCTTTGCCGCTGACCCGTCCGGTCAACCGAAACGCCGACCTCCCAGGAGACGTACGCACGTCCGTGCCGCCGACCCGATTGCGTTCCACGATGGCCGTCGCCGCCGCGCTGGTGGTGGTTGCGTGCGCCCCACCCCGTCCGACCGGCCTCCCCCCGGCGCCACGACCGGCAGCCGGTCCCCCGGACCCGGAGGCCGTGGCCCGCGCTCGAGCGGACAGCCTTCGAAATCCGTACACCGAGGCCGACATCCACTTCATGACCGGGATGATCGGCCATCACGCCCAGGCGGTCCTGATGTCGGGCTGGGCGCCGGAACGGGGGGCCAGTGCGTCGGTCCGAACCCTGGCCGCCCGGATCATCAACGCCCAGCGGGATGAAATCGCGTTGATGCAGCAATGGCTCCGAGAGCGGCTTCAACCCGTTCCCGAGGCCCGACCCGCCGGCATGACGATGGTGATGGACGGGGCCGAGCACCACATGATGATGCCGGGGATGCTGACCCCCGAACAGCTGGCCGAACTTCGGGCCGCCCGCGGCCCCGAGTTCGACCGCCTGTTCCTCCTCTACATGATTCAGCACCATCGCGGCGCCGTCGAGATGGTCAAGACGCTGTTCAATTCACACGGTGCCGGCCAGGACGAGACCATTTTCAAGTTCGCGTCCGATGTGAATGTCGATCAGTCCACGGAAATAGCCCGGATGCAGTCAATGCTCGCCGCGCTCGTCGGTCTCCGGCGGGCGCCATGAGGATGTGCGCGCCACCGATGTCCCCGTCCCCCCAAGAGGATCCTGCCATGGTTGTTTCGTTTCGAGCCTTCGGTTTCCCGCTCCTCGTCGCCGGCATGGTGCTGAGCGGCTGTGCGGGATCAAGCGCCCCGTCGGGCGGGGTCCCGGCACCCATGGCGGTTTATCCGGAGTCCGCGCCGAGCCCCGACCCACGCGTCGGCCTCCGGGCCGGAAGGGTGGACGCGGCCGAGGCGGTGTGGAA
>CADEGB010000178.1:1739-8927 GCA_902826755.1 uncultured Gemmatimonadota bacterium | reverse complement strand
GCACGGTGGTTCGCGCACTGGCTCGACGACGGCCCCCTCGATTTTCCGGAGGCGCGAATCTTCCAAACCGGTTCGAACCGGTGGGAGTCCTTCGACCGCTGGCCACCCAGGACGACCACGCGGAGCGTCTTCCTCCAGGCCGACGGCCGGATCGACTTCGCGCCGCCGGCGGCGGGACCCGATCGGTTCCGCGCCTACGAGTCGGATCCGGCCAAGCCGGTCCCATCCCAGAAACGGCCGGTCCGCTACCCCGAGACGTGGAGTGAATGGCAAGCCGAAGACCAGCGAGTGGCCCATGGCCGCCCGGACGTACTGAGCTGGGTCTCGCCGCCGCTCACCGAGGAACTCTCCCTGGCCGGCGACGCGGTGGCCCACCTGTTCGCGTCGACGTCGGCCACCGACTCGGATTGGATCGTCAAGCTGATCGACGTCTATCCGGACTCCTACCCCTCGGAGCCAGCGATGGGCGGGTATCAGTTCATGGTGGCCGGCGAGGTGTTTCGCGGGCGCTACCACAAGAGCTTCGAGCGCCCGGCGCCGCTGGAACCGGGCCGGGTCATGGAGTACGTCATCCATCTGCGGGATCGGAGCCACCTGTTCCGGCGGGGTCATCGGATCATGGTCCAGGTGCAGAGCACCTGGTTTCCGCTAATCGACCGGAATCCGCAGACCTTCGTCCCGAACATCTTCCTGGCCCGGGCCGAGGATTTCAAACCGGCCACGCAACGGATCTACGGGTCCGCCCGGTACCCCACCCGGATCGAACTGCCGATCCGCTGAGATCCCCCCACCTGGTTCATTGCACCATCCGAACGAAGCGACGGGGGCCAACCCGTCGATCGACGGCTCGGGGTGAAACCGGAACTTGGGGTTTTCCGTTAAGCAATTAGTTGAGGATCACCGCCAGTCGAGAGTCGCCCCATGCCAAGGCCAACTTCGCCGACCCTGACGCCCGCCGAACTCCGCGTCATGAAGGCCATGTGGCGGCGGGGTTCGGCAACGGCCAGTGAAATGGTCGAGCTGTTGTGCCGAGGGGGCAAAGACTGGAAGGACAGCACCGTCCGCACCATTCTCCGGATACTGGAACGGAAGGGATACCTCCGGCAATCGCGGGACGGGCGGGCCCTCGTCTACACCGTGATCGTCGACGAGTCGGAGGCCCGTCGGGGCGTGGTCCGAGATCTCATTGCCCGGTTCTTCGACGACTCCCCGGAACGACTGGTCCTGAACGTCCTCGAGCACGAAGACCTCGACCGGTCCGAGCTGGCCCGCCTCAAGCGCCTGGTCGAGGGTAACGACAAGCCGTGACGCCGAGCGAACTGGTCGCCGGGCTGGCCCAAGGGGTCTGGATCGCGACACTGGCCGCCGCCGTGCTGGCCATCGGTCTGGCGGTCGGACCACGGGTGAGCCCGGCGACCCGGATGCGGGTCTGGTGGCTCGGGTTCGGGATCTCGATCGCCATCCCCCTCGGGCGGCTCGGGCTCGGCGTTCGATCGCCCGAACCGATCGTCGAGACCAGAGTCGACCTCCGACTGGTCGCCCCGGAATCAGCCGGACCCGACCCGGAACTGGCCGAGGCGCTTCGCGCCGGGAAGGTGCCGCTGACGGTGAACCTGGCGGGCGCTCCGACTGCCGCCAGGCCGGCCGCTGGGACCGGGGCCTCGCAGATCAAGCGGGATCTTGGCGCGATGACGACCCGCCGGGAGACGGCCCTCCTGTCGCCAGTCGAAGGACCAATCGTGGTCGACGGGGCGTGGGGGGCAATCGCCCTGGGGACGCTGGTCCTCGTTGCCGTGGGGCGGCTGCTCGTCGTTACGGCCACCCTGCGCCGGACCGCGCGGCTCAAGCGCGCCGCCACCGGCACAGCCCACCCCGGATTCTCCGACGCCACGGAAGGCGCGCTCGCGGCCCATCGGGACGAATGGCGTCTCGCGCTGGATACGACAGGATCGACCCGCTCCGCGCCGCTCCTCGAAGCGCCTGCCGTTGGCGGACCGATCCTGGTCGGCTATCGCCACCCAGCGGTGCTGGTACCCCCCGCCCTCCTCGACCGGCTCTCGCCGGCCGAACGGCGCCACGTCCTCCTCCACGAAGCGGTGCACCTCGCCCGGCGCGACGACTGGACGCTCCTGGCTCAACGGCTGGCCGAGGCCGTGTGGTGGTTCCACCCCGGACTCCTGTGGATGGGCCGTCGACTCGATGCCGATCGGGAAGCGGCGTGCGACGGCGCCGTCGCGCGCCTAACGGGAGGCCGCGAGTACGCTCGAACCCTGGTCCGCCTGGCCGAGTTGGCCGACGCCGACCCGTCGTTCGGTCTGGCGCCGGGGATCGCCACCCGCGCATCGAAGCTGGGCCGCCGCGTCGAAGAGTTGGTGGGCGAACCTCGCCGACCGGCCCGGACCGCTCGAGTGGCGTTCCTGGCAACGTTACCGATCGCCGCGACGATGGCCACCGCGTTTAGCCCGCTCCGGACGGTACCCCGCCTTTCGGCACCTGCCCCGGCCGCCCCGGCCGAAGTCCACCGGGTTGACTCGACCGGGGTCGTGACCGGGGCCTTGGGAGTCAGGCTCGATTCGATCCTCACAGATTATGCCCGGCGGGGATTCTCCGGCACGGTCCTCGTCGCCAGGCGGGGAACGGTGGTGCTCGAGAAAGGGTACGGACTGGCCGATCGGGAGCGGGGCATTCCCGCCACCGCCGCGACGCGGTACTCCCTGGCCGGCTTCACCAAGTCGGTCACCGCGGCGGCCGCGCTCAAGCTTGCCGAGGAAGGGCGGATCTCACTGCGGGACTCGATCGGTCGCTGGCTGCCGGAACTGACCGGTCCGAAGCGCACCGTCACCATCGCCCAACTGTTGACCTACCAGGATGGGATGACCAGGCCCGCCGCGCCGATCTTCCGGGCCACCCGCGCCGAGTTCCTCGAGGCGTTGGATCGAACGCCGGCCCAGTTCGCGCCAGGCACCGGATTCCGCTACAACGATTTCGGTCACAGCGTGCTGGCCCTGATCATCGAACGGGCCGCTGGCGAGGAATACGAGCGCTACGTCCGGGCCGAGTTCATCGAGCCCCTTGGCCTGGGGTTCGGTTTCGAACCCTACGGCGCACCGCTCGCAGTCGAGTATCAGGGCCGGGCCGACGCCCTCGAACCCATCGGCAAACGGGGCTACTCGTGGGGCCGCCGCGGCTCACTCGGCATGGTCGGCACCGCGCGCGATGCGTACCACTGGCTGTTGTCGCTCGCCTCCGCCACGGTCATCCCGCCGACGATGCGCCTCGCGATGCTCACCGCCCAGGGCGTCACCGACTACGGGGCCGCCGCCACCTACGGCTGGGAACTGACCTCGCCGCGATCCCCGCTCGGACCGCTGCTCCGCCGGGTGGCCGGGACCCCGGGCATGGAAGGCGAGATCCTCCACGATCCGAGCAACCAGTGGAGCGCGGTCATTCTGGTGAACACGCGCCTGGGTTGGCGATTCCGGATCTGGGACGAGATCACCAGGCTCGCGACCGAGTGATCCGGCCCGTTTTCGTGCTCCCGTTCGTTAATTCCTTAACTGAAAGAGGCATCGCGATGAAATCTCCCTGGCTCATACCCGTCGTCCTCATGGCCGCGGCGCCGCTCGCTGCCCAGAAACCGACTTCTGCCGACACGGCCGGGGTTCGTCAGGCCGCGCTCGACTACGTCGACGCCATCTACCAGGTCGACACGACGCTGGTGGTGAAGAGCGTCCGTCCCGACATGGCCAAGCGCGGTTTCTACGTCGCGCGGGGCCAGACCGGATACTCGAGCGGGGGCATGACGTTCGCCGGCCTGATCAACACGGCCAAGACGTGGAACGCCAAGCGGGCGGTCGATCCGGCCACGGCGCCGCGAGAGGTGAAGATCCTCGACATGCTCGACCAAACGGCGAGCGTCAAGCTGACCGCCCAGTGGGGTATCGATTACATGCACCTCGCCAAGTACGACGGGAAGTGGATGATCGTCAACGTGATCTGGCAGTCGCACCCACGCTGAGGAAGCGGCCCGATGACACCATCGCTGATTGCCGTTGCCGCGCTGCTGAGTCAGACCGATCGATGTGAGTCCGCGCCCCGGGTGGCCGCCCCGCTCGCGCCGATCACGGCGGACTCGGGCCGGATGTTCCGCGGCACCCTGAGCGCCGACGGCCGGACCCTCTACTACTTCAAGAAGGTGACGCCGAACAAGGAAGACTATCGGATCTACGTCACTCGACTGGTCGCGGGGCAATGGACCGCGCCGACGAAGCTGGCCCTGAGCGGCGGCGAGGACTCGGAGCTGTATCCGACGTTGTCACCGGACGGGAACCGGCTGGTCTTTTCGAGCTACCACCTGATTCCGTCCGACACCTTTGCCTACAAGAACGCCCACCTCTGGTACGTCGACCGGCGCGGCGACGGATGGGGACCGCCGGTTTTCATGGCCGAGGCAACCACCATCGGCCACTACCATTCGGGCCCGATGTTCGAGGCCGATGGAAGCCTCAAGTTCAACCGGACCACACCCGATTGGCGATTGATGGTTCCGCTGACCACCCGGTGGGACGGAACCCGGTATGGCCCCGGCGAACCGGATCGCGAACTCGACCGATGGCAGCGGTTCCGACCCGACCTGCACGTCTGGCACGCCAAGTGGGCGCCCGGCAAGCGGGCGGTCCTCCTGGAGGTGGCGCGACGAGACCCGGCCACCGGACGGCCCGGGGCCACCGAACTGTGGGTTGTGACCCGCGCCGGCGACGGCTGGGGCACCCCACGCCCGTTAGGCGCCGGGGTCAACACGCCGGTCAACGAGCAGTTCGCCTCGTTCTCCGCCGACGGATGCCGGCTGATCTTTACCCGCAACTACTCGACGCTGCAGCAGGTCGGATGGGCAGCGGCGGTGGCAGACTCAACCGGGGGGCCCTGAGCGGGATCCCCCCGCTGCGCCGGTTGTTCGCAGCTCATTCTCCGGAGTCCACGGATCCCGCGGGTCGACCCGACCGGGCCGCCAACCCGCGGATCCGTCTCCCCAGCGCACCGATCCGCCCGCGAAGGCCGGCCCGGGCGCTGACCAACCGCGCTCGCCGCGAGGGCGGCCGCTCGAGCACGAACGCCGGCACCAACTCACCACCCAATTGGCTCTTGAAGCGGGTTACCTCGTTCAACGCCGCATCGGTCAGGTCGAGCCCTCGATACCCCCGCTCCAGCAACCGCTCCATGATCTTCCAGCGGAGGAACGGATTGGCGCCGACCGCCTGATGGGCGGCATCCGACCCGGCAGCCACCAGGTGAGCGACGGGATGCCCATCGGCAATGACCAGCGCCGTGGCCGCGACCTCACCGGTTGGAAGTCGAGCGTGGTGCAGTTCGGCCAGGCCCGCCGCGCGGAGATCCTCCACGTAGCGGCGAAAGGCCTCCCGGGGGAGATAGAGCCGGGCGCCTTTCCGTTGGTGCACGTCGTGGTGGAGGCGGAAGAAGGCGTCGAAGTCGTCATCGACCGTGGCCACCAGGCCCGCGGCGTCGGCCCGTTTGATGAGCCGCCGGAGATTCTGGTCAATCCGGCCAAGGACCAGAGCCGGCTCGTCGAGCGGGACCTGATACGAATAGGCCACGTCCACCGACCATCCCAGGGCCTGGAGGGGCCGGACGTCGGTAACGGTGGGCCGCGACTTGATCCGGACAATGTCCGCGGGTCGATCCGCGGCCGCCGCGGCCAGGGCCTGGCACGCGGCCAGCTGCGCGGCAGTCCGCTCGGACGGGTAGCGGCTGGTCGGCGGGCGGAAGACGAATCCACTGTAATAGAGCAGCAGGCGAGGCGAGATGGTGACCAGACCGTCGCGACGTTCCGAGAACAGCACCACCCCACCCTGGAGCTGATCCCCCTTTTCCGCGACGATGACCTCGAAGGTCCCTCCGGTCACCGCCGCCAGCACCTCGAGGTACCGCGGATTGGCGTACGGACTCCCATCGGGCGACTCGGCCACGAACCGTTCCCAGCGCGGGTACTCCTCGGGCGGGAGAAGGCGGGTCGGGAGGCCGCTCATCCCCTCTCTCCCAGGCCACCGGGCCCGGCTCGACCGGATCGGCCCGTGCCACGGAGTCGCCGCAGCCAGCCTAACAACCCCGCGCCGCCGAGCGCGAGGCCGACCGTTCGGGCCCGCGCCTTGACGGCCGCTCTGGCCAGACCGGGCTGATCGCCGAGTCGGATCTCGACCAGCTGGACTCCGCCTTCGGCCCGGGCGTCCCGCAGGGCGGCGACGGGCTCGTCGGTCCCGTCCCGGTACCCGATTCCAAAGGAGCCGGCCAGCTGCGCGAAGTCGGGATTCTCGAACCGCGTCCCCACGACGTGGCCATGGCGGACCAGTTGCTGCCGCTCGATCAGTCCAAGCGCGCCGTTGTTGAAGACGATGACGATCAGGTCGAGACCGAGCCGACGCGCGGTCACGAGTTCGGTAGCGGTCATCAGCATCCCGCCGTCGCCCACGACGGCGACCACGGCCGCAGCCGGGGCGGCCAGCTTGGCGGCGATGGCCGCCGGGATGCCGAACCCCATCGACTGGAAGTCGGCGGGGACCAGGAGGCCGGCTGGGCGCCGCACGGCTATCCGACCTCGGGTCAGGGCCTGATGCAGGCCGGAGTCGGTGACGACGATCCGATCGTCCGGCAACCCGGCGTCGAGCGCCGCGAACAGCGCGGCAACCGGCTTGCCCGAGGCCAGCATCGGCTCGAACGCGATGGCATCCTGCCGCTCGACCGCCAGGGCCTCGAGGCGACGCGCCAAATCGGCCTCCGCCCAGCCGGTTCGATATCGCTCGTGTTGGAGCGCCGCGAGCAGCGGCCCGACCGCCTCGGCCCCGACTTCGACGGTCAGCCGGGCGGGGCTCGCCGCCAGGGTCGTGGCGGCCGGGTCGAGATGGATCAACCTGGCCGGGTCGAGCGGAAGAGTGAACCCTGCCGTGCCATTGTGCGACAACTTGACGCCTAACGCAATCACCAGGTCCGCGTCGTTCAACAGGCGCGGCACGACGGCCCCGGCGCCGAAAGAGAAGTCTCGAACGAACCCGAGCGGGTGCGGTTCCGGCACGATGCCGCGGCCCGACGCGGTCGGCACGATGGGGATGATGGCCGCCTCGGCGAGTGCCACGATCGCGGGCCCGATGGCTCGGCCGCCCTGACCGAGCAGCAGCA
>CADEGB010000178.1:0-1729 GCA_902826755.1 uncultured Gemmatimonadota bacterium | reverse complement strand
GCCATCGATCGCCGACCGCGGTGAGATCCGCGGCAGGGGCTGCCCGTGACGCCACGGGGGCTGCACCCCGGGACAGCACGGCGACCGGCGGTCGGCGGTCGATCGACGCCGCCAGCAGCGGGGTCGGGAGTTGGACCATGACGGGGCCGGGCTCCCCCGCCAGGGCCAACTTGGCGCCCTCGGCGATGGTGTCTTCCAGGGTCTCGAGGCGATCGACGACGAATACCCGTTTGACGAACGGTCCGGCAATGGCCGGCTGATCGAGCCGTTGGAGCGCGAACGGCTGCCCGCCATGATCGACGGCCAGCGCCAGGTATAGCACGGCCGCGCTGTCAGCCCGCGCCTCGGCCAACCCGCTCAGGGCAAACGTGAAACCCGGACCCGGAATCGTGGTCAGCACGGCCAGTCCGCCGGTGGTTCTCGCGTACCCGGCCGCCATGAACGACGCGGCCATTTCGTCGGTGGGAACGATCGGTCGGAGCGACGAGCGCCGAAGCGCCTCGAAGAGGGCCACGTTCTGGGATCCGGGAACGCCGAAGACCAGCTCGACGCCGGCCGCCGCGAGCGCTTCGACCACGATATCCGCTCCCGACACCCGGCTCATCGGACCGCGGGGTGCTTTCCGGTCAGATAGCGACCGAGGTGACGCGCCTCCCGCATGGTCACCACCAGCCCCGGCATCGGGTCATCGAGGCGCCAGATCGGTTGGCTGGAACGCGCCAGATCCAGGGCCCAGCGACCGAGCCCACTCATCTGTTGGGGTACATGCAACGCGTGCAGATCACCAATCGGCGCGATGCAGCGGGCACCGACCCGGTAGGCCGGGACATCAGGCACCGGCTGGCCGAGGGCGTCGAGGTAGGCGAGCTGGCAGACGTTGACCCCGCACCGGGTGGCAAAGTCGACGAAGAGCCAAGGTCGGGTGTTGACCTCGATGATGCGGTACACGTCGTCCCGGGCATCCTGTTTGAACTCGGCCGAAAAGATGCCCCGGTAGCCAATTCCCGCCAGGAGGGTCCGAAGCGACGCGACCGCTGGCGCCACCTCGTCGAGACCGATGCTCACCATCATGGTGCTGTTGCCGAAGTCGGCTGGGAACATCCGGAGCCGGCGCCGCGGAAAGAGCGCGGCAATGTCACCGCCCGCACGACAGTAGCCGTCGATGAAGATGTGGCGGTCCGGGCCGCCGGGCACGTACTCCTGGAACAACACCTCGAGGTCCGCCGACGTCGCTTCTCGGAGGATTCGGATCGCGTCGTCCCGGGTGGCGGCCCAGAAGGCCTTCCGGCCGAACCGATCGCTGAACCGCTGCGAGTCGGTCGGTTTCAAGAACCCGGCCCGGAGGTCGCGGTCCGACACCCCGGCCAAGTCCGACGGTTCGGCGAGGGGGCGAGTGGCTGGGTGCGGCACGCCGAGGCGATCGAGGGTCGAGGCGAACTGCCGTTTGTCCTGCAAGAGCGCCAACACGTCCGGAGACGGAGCCGCCGCGAACAGGTTGGGACGCGGGGGTTCGCCCGCGACGATGGCGGTCCAATGATCGGAACAGGGGCACAGCACCAGCGGGCCTTGATGCGCGGCGAGCAGCGTGTCGAGCACCTCCCGGGAGGCGCTCGGCGTCGGGCCCGACCAGCCGGGGGAGCGGCGGGAATGACGGCTTCGGGCGACGTAGTCTTCGGGACCGTTGAGCCCGTAGACCGGGATCCCGGCGGCGCGAAGAGCCCGAAACGCC
>CADEGB010000177.1 GCA_902826755.1 uncultured Gemmatimonadota bacterium | reverse complement strand
GCATCAGCCGGGTGCCGGGGCCGAGCCGGCGGGCTCGGCGGTGCACGAGCAACTTGACCACCTCGCCCCGGTGGGACTGGTTGGGCGCCCACGCCGGCTGCACCTGAACGGTGCCGACGATGCCGTCCTGGTCACGGGCCACCAGCACGATCGTTCGTTCGGGCGCGGCGGCCAGGGCGGTCCGCCACCAGGCCTCGGCGGCATCAGTCGATAGTGGAGCCAGGAAGCTAACCGCCGCTCCGGAGGACACGGCGTCGACGAGCAAACGAGCAAGATCCCGGACGTCCGCGTCCGAAACTGGACGTTCCAAGACCGTAATGCGTAGCGGCGCAGGGGCGGGTGTCATCTAGATCGGTGTCAGGGCCGTTCCCACCAGAGCGTCGGCGCGGGCGCGGGGTGGTTCCCGAGCTGGGCCAACGTCGTGGCATCGTAGAGCCGCCCGTTCACCATCACATGCCGAATGGCCGTGGTGTTCCGGAGGTTCTCCAGCGGGTTCCGATCCAGGACCACCAGATCCGCCAGCTTGCCGACCGCGAGCGACCCGATGTCGCGATCGAGTCCGAGACTCTCGGCGCCGCTCGCGGTGCCGGCGCGGAGCGCCTCGTGCGGCGTCATGCCGCCCTGAGCCAGCATCCACATCTCCCAGTGCACGCCGAGTCCCTGGATCTGGCCGTGGGCGCCGGTGTTGACTCGAACGCCGCGATCGGCCAGCGCCTTGGCGGCACGGGAGGTGGCCTGATAGGAGTAGTCGTCGTCTGCGGCAATCTCTCGTCGGCGGGCGCGGGCATCGAGGGTGCCCGGCACCATGAACCGCCGGAGCCGCTCGTCCTTCCAGACCTCGTCGTGGGCATACCAGTAGTACTCGCCGCTCACCCCGCCGAAGTTCACGATCAGGGTCGGGGTGTACCCGGTCCGGCTCGCGGCATAGACCCGCTGCACATCCGCATACAGCGGCGCCACCGGGATATTGTGCTCGATGGTGGTGTGGCCGTCCAGCACGTGACTCACGTTGAAATAGAACGTGCTGCCGCCCTCCGGAACGACCATCATCTCGAGCTGCCGAGCCGCCGCGATGATCTGCTGCCGCGCGTCCCGCCGGGGCTGGTTGTAGCTCTTGACGCTGAACGCGCCGACCGCCTTCATCCGCCGCAGATGAGTCAGGGCGTCGTCGAACGAGGTGGTGATCGCCTTGGCGCCGCCCTCGGCGCCATAGAGGATGGTGCCGGTCGAGAACAGCCGCGGCGCCGTGATGGTGCCGGTCTTGATCATCTCGGACGCGCTGAACACGTGCTCCGTCGAGTTCGACGGATCGTGCATGGTGGTGACCCCGAAGGCCAGGCTCTGGAGCAGACCCGGATTGGTCAGCGCCGTGAATCCGCCGGAGCCGGTGCCGACGTGGGCATGCGCGTCGACCAGCCCGGGCATCAGGAACTTGCCGGCGACGTCGATCCGCCGGGCACCCGCGGGGACGGCCACCCGATCGGCCGGCCCGATGGCCACGATCCGGTTCCGGTCCACCACCACCGTGGCGTTGGGAATGACCTCGGTGCCATTCATGGTGATGGCGGTGCCCCCCACCAGCGCCACGACTCCCGAGGGCCGATCCGACTCGGTCTGGAATCCGATCGGAAGACCGGCGGCCTCCGGCTCCCGCTTGACCTGCGCGGTGTCGGTAGCTTCGAACGCAAAGGTCTGGGCCAAGTCGCGCTGGAAGAGTTCAGGCCCGAGCGACCAGTACAGTCGGCGCGAATCCGCCGACCAGTGGAGGCCCTCGCCTGCGTCGCGCGAGACCCGGCGGACCGGCACCTCGGTGGCGGCCGAACTGAGCGCGGTCGGCCGGCCTGCCGCGGTAAACGGGGCGACGTAGGCATTGAACCGCTCCACCCAGGCGACGTACCGCTCGTCCGGCGACAGGACCACCTGCGAGGCGTTCTCGATGGTGACGTGGACCCGGCGCTCGGCCCCCGCCAGGTTGACGCTGATCAGCGCGGGCTTGCCGTCCTCGACGCCCTGGAGAAAGAGCCGCTCGCCGTTCCGGGCAAACGTCGGATCGGTTCCCTGGCGGGTGACCAGCCGCGACGAACCACCGGTGGCGCTCACCAGGAAGATTCCCTGGTCCCGGCCGTGAGTCGGGCCGCGGAGTTGGTCGCCACCGGTGCGCCGGTACACGATTTGGGTGCCGTCGGGCGAGTAGCGTGGCGTGGCGTAGTGACCCCGCCGGGTGGTCAGGGTCCGGACGGTCCGGCCATCCAGTGACATGGTCCGGATGGCGCCGAGCGAGTCGTCGTCCCAGGTCGCGTAGACGATGGTCGACCCGTCGGGCGACCACGACGGAAACAACTCCAGTCCTCGCGCCGCGGTCAGGCGCCTCGGTGCTCCGGACGGCAATTCCTTGACGTAGAGCTTGCCGAGCGCGGTGTAGACGACCCGCCGCTGGTCGGGCGATACCGATACCCATCGAAGCAGCTTGACGTCGAACCGATCCGGGGCCACCTGCAGGGGGAAGCGGACGGCCTCGGTAATGCTCTGACGGACCGACGCGGTGAACGGAATCGAGGTCGCCCGGCCGGTTGCGGCCTCCACTCGCCACAACTTGCCCTGGGCCCAGATCACCAAGTGCTGGCCGTCCGGTGTCCAGTCGTAGCCCGGATAGGTCCCGAACAGCGACCAGGCCTCCTGCTGATCGTGATCGAGTCCGTCCCAGAGCGCCCGGTCGCGCCCGCTCTCGAGGTCCTGAAGGAACAACACGCTCTTCGGACCAACCCGCCGCACGAAGGCCAGCGACTTGCCATCCGGCGACGGGGCCGGCGCCAGCGAACCACCCGGGCCGGACACAGACGTGGTCCGTTCACCCGACTCGCGGTCGAGCCGCTGGATGACGTAGATGATGCCGTGGGGGTCGCGGTTGTAGTCGAACCCGCCGCCCGGCGACACGTCCTCGGAGAAGTAGAGGTACCGCCCGTCGGGCGAGAACGCGGGCTCGGTGGCGTTCTGCTCCCAGTTGCGGCGGTCGGTGAGCTTGAAACCGCCGCCCCCGCTGGCGTGGAACAGCCACATCTCGCCCGCGCCGAGCGAGCGGGTGTTCCGAAAGTGCTTCCGGGCCACCAGGTAGCGACCGTCCGGCGTCCAGGCCGGGTTGGACACCTGGCGCTCCCGCTCCTTGGAGACCTGCCGGAGGTCGGTTCCGTCCGGCTTCATCGTCCAGACGTTCTCGATCCCGTCGCGGTCGCTCATGAACGCGATCCGGGTCCCGTCGGGCGACCATCGCGGCATCGACTCATAGGCCGGGCCGCCCAGCACCAGCGTGGCGCGGCCGCCGGCAATCGGCAGGGTGTAGAGGTCGCCTAGGAGGTCGAACACCAGCGTCCGCCCGTCGGGCGAGACGTCGACCGACATCCAGGTTCCCTCGGACGTCTCGAACGTGATGTCCTGGGTGGGACCATGCTTGGCCAGCACGTCCCACTTGGCCGGAATGGTCGGGGAGGCGGCCTTGGCCGAGTCCTGCCCCGCCACCGGGGTGCTCAGGACGAGGGCGACGAACGACAGCAGCGCGGTGCCACGGCGCATCGACGGACTCCGGTTGGACGGGTGGGGGAATCTAGCCCGCCCGTCCAGCGCGCTGCGGCGGAGCCGGATCAGTGGGTTCGGAGCACCGCCGGGTGATGGTCGACGTCCCGGCGTGGATCGTAGCGGAGAGCGGCCCGATCGACGATCCGCCCGCCCTGCATCACCATCACGACCCGCCGGGTATCGGCGATCCGCACCGCGGGGTTACCGCGGACCAGGAGGAGGTCCGCCACCTTTCCCGGTTCGACCGTGCCCCACTCCGACTCGGCCCGGACCAGCCGGGCGGCGTTGCGGGTGGCCAGGGAAATGACGTCGAGCGGCGTGAGGCCGGCCTCGACCAGGAGTTCGAGTTCCCGATGGAGGCCCTCGCCGTAGTAGTCGCCCGGGTAGGGGGCATCCGTTCCGGCCACCAGGAGGACTCCCGCGTCGAACATTCGCTTGACGTTGCTCTGCGCGGTACCGAGTCCGCGGGCAATCCGGTTGATCCGGCCCGTGTCGAGACCCGCCGCCGGCGAGCCATGGGCGCGGATCTGCCGCCGATAGGTGGGCGTCAGGACGTCGCGCAACAGCGGCTGGTCGAGGAAGCTCAGGTCCTGGAACCGCCGCCGCGCAAAGCTCTCGTAGACCGCGAGCGTGGTGATGGTGGCGGTGCCATGATCGGCCAGATAGCGGACCGCTTCGTCGGTCATCGGCAAGGTGGCGGCGTGGGCAAACGCGGCGACGCCCGTCTGGGCGTCGGCCAGGGACCCGTTCCGCTGCCAGAGGTCGGCAAGGACCCGGATCGAGTCCTTGGTGGCCGCGTCGACCACCGCCTTCACCATCTCGGTCGAGAGGCCGCCGTAGGCCTTGATGAAGGTCGCGTCGGCTTGCTTCATCTGCCGGACGAAGTGGGCCGCCTGGTCGGGCGTGGCGATGGCGCCCGAGATGTCCGGCCACACGGGCTTGGGGCCATCGAGCACGAGTCCGGTATAGTAGATCCGCGGCCCGGCCAGGCGGCCGCCCCGGATCTCGTCCCGGAGTTGTTTGACGTAGGAGGTGATGTCGCCGGGATCGAGGACGGTGGTGACGCCGCTATAGAGCAGGGCCCCCATCGTCAGTCGGTAGCCGAGGTAGTCGGCGGATTCGCCGTCCCAGCCGCCTCCCAGGTGGGTGTGCATGTCGGCCAGCCCGGGCAGCAGCGACATCCCCCGGCCTTCGATGACTCGGACGCCGGCCGGAACCTTAACCTCGGCCGCGGGTCCGACCGCGGCAATCCGGCCCTCCCGGACGACCACGGTGGCGTTCTCGATCGGGGGACCACCCCGGCCATCGATCAACCGGACGTGGACGATGGCGGCCGGGGGCTGGAGCAGCACCGCGGCAAGCTGGAGCGGCAGGAAGGCGGACATCGGCGGTACCCCTCACGAAGTAGCTAAACAACGTTAAGTTATCGTCCGGTGGGCCGGCGCGCGAGCCGTCCGCGCTTGCCGGTCATGGTCCGTACCAGGAAACCTCCTGTCGACTCGATCCGGATCCGATGCGCTCACTCGATCACTTTGCCCACGCCGTCCGCGACCTGGCCCAGGCCGGGCTGGCCTTCGAGCGGCTCGGCTTCCACGTGCTGCCGGTGGCCCGGCACGTCGAGATCGGATCCTGCAACCGGGTGTTCCAGCTGGGACACACCTACTACGAGATCGTGGCCGATCTCGACCGGTCGCTACCGCTGCTGCGCGATCGGATGCTTCCCCGGTTCCAGTGCGGCGACGGGATGGCCATCGTGAGCCTCACCTCCGACGACCTCCCCGCCGATCGGGTGGCCATCGCGGCCCAGGGTCTGATCCCCGACCCGATCCTCAACGCCCGGCGGACGGTGCCGATGCCCGACGGCGGCAGCGACGAGACCAACAGTCACTGCTTCTACGTCTGGCGCCAGGATCGCTACCGATACCTGACTCTGTTCCTGTCGCACCACTACAAACCCGAAACGATCTTCGTGCCCGCCTGGCAGCGGCACCCGAACGGCGCCGCCGACGTCGTCGGCCTGACCTACGTGGCCGACGACCCGGGTGCTCAGCTCGACTACTTCGCCGCGATGTTCGGGGCTCGGCCGACCACGGCAACTCCGGACCGGGTGCTGTTCGTCACGCCTCGAGGTGAGCGGCTCGAAATCCTCGACCCTGCCGGCCTCGAGCGTCGTTACGGAGCCGCCGCGCCGGCCTGGTGCGGCCTGCTCGGTGGGTACGGCATCGGAATCGAGTTCGCTGTCGAGGATCTCGGGCGCTGCCGTCAGGTGTTGACCTCGAATGGCGTCCCGTTCGAAGACCACGAGGGCCGGCTCCGAGTTCCGGCCTCCGCGGCGGCGCGGCTCCGCCCCGGGGTCGGAGACCACGGTCCACGCCCCATCGGTGAGGGTCAGGGTGGCGCGAGTGTCCTCGGTGTTGCGCGGCCACGCCGGTTCGCCCGGCGCCGTTGGATTGCCGGTCGCGGCGAACGCCGTCCAGGCCGCCTGGATCCGGCGTGAGAGCCCTGCCGGCGGGTTGGGTCGGGTCAGCCGTTCGGCGCCGGGCCCTTCGAGGTTCCCGCAGACGAAGGGGAGGTCGATGGCGCGACAGGCCCCCAGGTCAGGGTGTCTCGAGTCCCACGTGAACAGGTAGGTATAGTCGGATCGACGGTTGGCGGATCCAGAACTCGCCGGCGAAGTCGACATACCGCATTGGATCGATGGTGCCAGCGGCAAACCGATCCGCCGCGTTCAGACCTTGGGCCACGAGCGGGCTGCCGACGACCGGGGCTGTCAGGGTCACCGAGAGTGTGCGCACCGCGGTACTCGTGGGCGAGGTTCCTGGACATGCTGTCCCGCCCAGCGGGCCCGTCTAGTGGAAAGGCCGCTTTCGCATCCGGGCGTGAATCTCCGCCGCCAGCGGCTCCACCTGAACCTCCCCGTTGGTGATCATGACGACCGCCCGCTTGCCGTTCGGCGCCACCGCAATCGTCGTCCGGACCCCGGTGTCACCCCCACCATGGTTGTAGAGCACCTCGCCGTTCGAGACCCCTTTGACCACCAGGTGAGCCCCCCCCCCTCGCAGATCGGACGGCGCCATCGACGTGACCACGCTCGCCGCGAGGACTCGCTGCCCGTCCGCGGTCGATGCGTTTCCATCCGACGACGCTCCGCTGGGAAGCATCCCAACGCTCCCAAACCGCCTCGTCGACTTGGGGCACGGAGCAGGGCCCACGCTTTCCTTGACAGCCTACAGTAGCTGGTTATTGTGGTACAGGGGGGTCACTGGCTCGCCACCAACGGCTCGACCGCCTTCGGAGAATTCGAGGCAGTCGGCCAACGAAGTCGTTTCGGCGGAGGCAGACAGATGCTCGTCGCTCGAACTTGTGTTGGTGGAATCCTTGCGCTTCTCGTCGCGTGTCGGAACGACCTAGGCCCTGAGGATGTGCGACCTGATCCGGCAGCCCCGATCCAGACATCCGGAAGTGCGTATACCTTGGTGGACAATGGCCTGGGGGACTACGAGCAAACAATCCCGTGGACGTTCACGAATACAAGTCCTAGCGTCATTTTCGTCTATCAGTGCTTTGGGAGGCTCGAGAAGCAGCAGGGTAGCGCTTGGGTCGTGGCCTATCGAGTGATTTGCCCGCAGTCGGCGACATCCAACCCCGTGCCTGCTGGCGGGTCGTTCACCGGACGACTCGACGTGATTGCCTGCCGAGTTCCCAACTGCCTGCCGCGGTTTGAAGTTGACCCAATACCAGGAGTTTATCGATTGGTCGTCGGGCTCTTTTCGTCGGTAACTGCTCAGGGTGCTCCCATCGTCAAGGACTCGCTGGCCGTCGAACTTCGGCGATCCAATCCGGTGTGGTTGGCGGTGCCCTGACCTGCCAACTTGAATCCCTCAAATCTTTCGGCCTCTACATGCGTAGCTGACAACAGCAGAAGCTCCCACCGCCAATCCACGGGGCAACTATGTTGCGAGTATTACGAGCACAACGTCTCTCAATCGCTCACCTTTGGCTAAGTACTACGGTTCTAGCGACCGGATGCACACGCAATGAAATCGCCGGAGCATCCAACCGCGATGAGGGTACCCGTGGGCGTTTTGAACGCTCTGAAGCCGAAGTCACTGAAATGACGCTTGACGAGGAGATGGAGTTGATCGGCACCAAGGTTCCTGGATTCGGCGGAGTCTACGTTGATTCTGCTACTGCCGTAGTCATGCTGACGCAGGAGGGGATGGACTCAGCAGGCGGCGACTACTCCCGACTGCGGGAGGCGCTGTCTGAGTCGCCCGGTGAGCTGGGCTATGCCGGTGACCTGACACCCAAAGCAGGTCCAATCATTATGTCAGGTTCGCCGGGGCAAAGGGTGATCCCGCACTGGCCTTCAGGGTCCTGAGAAACTCCGTTGGCGTCCGGTCGCCCAGGCTGCTGTGGGGTCGGACCTCGTTGTAGTCGGTGCGCCACGCTTCGATCGTGGCCCGCGCATCCGGCAGCGAGACAAACCAGCTTTCGTTCAGACACTCGTCCCGGAGGCGGCCGTTGAAGCTCTCGGCAAACGCATTCTGGACCGGCTTGCCCGGCTCGATGAAGTGGAGCCGCACGCCCCGCTGGTGGGCCCAGATGTCGAGGGCTTCGCTGGTGAATTCGGGGCCGTTGTCGCAGACCAGATGATCGGGCAGCCCGCGGGTCTGCGCCAGCCGCTCGAGGACGCGGACGACCCGCTCACCCGACAGGGCGTGATCGACCTCGATGGCCGGGCACTCGCGGGTGAAATCGTCGACGAAGGTCAAGGCACGAAACCGCCGCCCATCGGCCAGGGCATCGCTCACAAAGTCCATGCTCCACCGCACCTGCGGCGCCGTCGGCGGGGTCAGCGGCTGCCGGACGACGGCCACGCGCTTCCGCCGGCGCCGGCGCACCGCCAAGCCCAATTCCCGATAGAGGCGGTAGACGAGCTTCCGGTTGACCCGCTGTCCTTCGCGCCGCAACAGCCGATACAGCCGACGATACCCCCAGCGCGGCCGGAGCAGGGCCAGCGTGGCGAGTCGCTCGCGCAAGGCAGTCCGCACCGGACGGCGCGAGCGGTAGCGCTGACTGGTCCGGGCAAAGCCCGTGTAACGGCACACTCGCCGCTCGCTCAGGCCGGCGGTCGTACAGGCGTGGGTGACCGCCGTCCGCCGCTGCTCGGCCGTCACCACTGTTTTCCCAGCAGGTCCTTGATGACCTGGATGTTGAGCGCCTGGTCGGCCACGAGCCGCTTGAGCTGGCGGTTCTCTTCCTCCAAGGCGCGGAGGCGTTTCGCCTCGCTCACCTGGAGCCCGCCGTACTTCTTCCGCCAGCGGTGGAACGTGGTCTCGGTGATCGCGTGGCGGCGCGT
>CADEGB010000176.1 GCA_902826755.1 uncultured Gemmatimonadota bacterium | reverse complement strand
CGAGATCGACCACCGATTCCGGCTTGACCTGATCGAGCGGGAGGACGTCCGGCGCCAGGCTCGGATCGAGGTCGTCGGAGCCGGCAAAGAGATCGCTCCGGGTCGGCTCCCGACCGGTGCGGCCCAGAGACACGTGGGCCACCACCGAGGACGTGGCCCGCCAGGTGATCCCCACCTTCGGGTTGAGGAAGACCCAATCGATCTCGGGCCGGCCGAGCGACGAGCCGGGGGTGGGTCGGTACTGAAACGCGGCGCGACGCAGTTCGAGGTCGGCGTGGAGGTCGACTCGGCCGCCGTTCCAGCTGGCTTTGGCAAAGCCGCTTTGCTCCTGCTTGAAGCCGGTGTTGTCATAGACCCGATCCGCCAGGTCGGGCCGGACGAACAGGTAGTGATCGCGATGATACCGGCTGGCATGAGCGCCCGCGGTGAACGCAAAGCCGTTCCCGCCGGCCGTTACCGTGGCGATCAGGCCGTACCAGGCGTGCGAGAGGTTGAAGTTCCAGAGATCGGAGCCGACGACCACGTCGTAGTTGCCGGCCGCGCTGTTCCGGTACCCCGTGGCAGTGAAAAGGGCTCCGGGTGTCAGGGCTCGCGAATAGCGGAGACTCACCATCTCCTGATGGAAGTCGTCCTTTTCCTCGGGCCGCATCGGGTTGACTCGCCGGTCGACCGCCAGCTCGGCCTCCGAGGCCGCGTAGTAGGCGAGTTGGGTCTTCGATCGGCCCGCAAAGCCGGTCAGCTTCAGCGCGTCCCGTGCCCCGAACCAGCCGGCGCTCAGAAAGGCCGATCGGGCGTCATTGCCGGAGTGATCGCGATAGCCGTCGGTCGTCTGGGCCGAAATCCGACCATAGGCAGCAAACCCACCGGACAGCCCCGTCGACCCGGCCACACTCACCCGGCCGGTACCCCACGAGCCCCCGGTTGCCTGGAACTCGGCAAAGCGGGGCGTTGCCGCGATCGGGATCGACTCGAAGTTGAGGGAACCGCCGAACGACGCCGTCCCGAACCCGCTGGTCCCGACCCCGCGTTGAATCCGGATCGACTGCACCGAGTTGGCGATGTCCGGGACGTTGGAGAAGTAGAGCACCTGATCCTCGGGGTCGTTGAGTGGCACCCCGTCGAGCGAAATCGTCAGCCGGGTCTGATCGATCCCGCGGAGTCGGATGGAGCTGTACCCTGAGAATCCTCCGGCGTCCGATGCGGCGGTGATGCCGGTCAGTCCTGTCAGCGCCAGCGGGACGTCCTGCCCGGCGTGAGCCCGGGCAATGGCGGCTCGGTCGACCAGGGTCTGCGAGGTCGGCGCGGCGGCCCCGGCCCGGGTGGCCCGGACCACGATGGTCTCGAGCGTGTCGGATCGGGTGGCGGTGCGCACGGTGTCCTGACCGGGCGGGACGGCCGCTAGCAGCACGGACAGAAGCAGGGAGATAGACATGACGGACGCCTCGGGCGAAGTGGCGTCCGGAGTGGGGGTCCATGCCCGAAGAGGGAACGACCAGGCACGAACTCGCCGCGCTCCCTACGCCGGTGTTGGCCGGATCAGGTTCCAAGGGACTTTCTCAACCCCGCGGCTGCGGAGTACCCCTGGCGGCAATGGAACAACAAATAACACGACCAGGCCGGCGGTGCCAGACCGGGCCGATTATCGGGCCGACTCGATGGCCTCCGCGATGGCGGCGCCCAGCGCGCGGGTGGTGGCCTGCCCGCCGAGGTCGGGCGTCTTGGGCCCGGATCCACCGAGGACTCGCTCGATGGCACCGACGATCAGGTCGTGCCCGTCCTGAAGCCCCAGATGTTCCAGCATCATGGCCCCCGCCCAGATCTGCCCGATCGGATTGGCGATGCCCCGACCCGCGATATCCGGGGCCGACCCGTGCACCGGCTCGAACATCGAGGGATGCTCGCGCTCCGGATTCAGGTTGGCCGACGGCGCGATCCCGATGCTCCCACAGACCGCCGGCCCAAGGTCGGAGAGGATGTCGCCGAAGAGGTTGGAGCCCACCACCACGTCGAACCACTCGGGATGGGCCACGAAATGCGCTGTCAGGATGTCGACGTGGTACTTGTCCGACTTGAGATGGGGATACCGGGCCGCCACCGCGGCAAAGCGTTCGTCCCAGAACGGCATGCTGATCGAGAGCCCGTTCGACTTGGTGGCGGATGTCACCTTGGCGAGGCCCTTTCGCTCGGCCAGCCGAAACGCATAGTCGACGATCCGATCGACGCCTCGGCGGGTGAACACGGACTCCTGGAAAACCATTTCCCGCTCGGTTCCCGCGAACATCCGGCCGCCGATCTCGGAGTATTCCCCTTCGACGTTTTCCCGGACGATCCAGAAGTCGATCGTCCGCCCTGCCGTGTCGGCCAAGGGCGAGCGGAGGCCCGGCATGATCCGGCACGGCCGGACGTTGGCGTATTGATCGAAGGCCCGCCGGATCGGAATCAAGAGGCCCCAGAGGGAGACATGATCGGGCACGCCCGGGAACCCGACGGCGCCGAGGTAGATCGCGTCGAAACCACGAAGCTGGTCGAGGCCGTCGTCCGGCATCATGCGGCCGGTCCGATGGTACCGTTCGCAGCTCCAATCGAACGCGCCCCATGTAAACGAGACCCCGATCCGGCGGCCCACGGCCTCGAGTACCCGAACGCCCTCGGGTACCACTTCCTTGCCGATGCCGTCGCCCGGGATCAGGGCGATCCGGTAGTTCGTCATGATGCGACCAATGTGCGGAGGGGAGGCAGCCACCCCAGCGTATCCGCGGTGGCCCGGCTCGGAAAGTACTCGGCGCCCGCAAAGCCGCGGTACCCCTCCCGAATCAGCGCGGCAAAGGTGGCGGCGAAGTCGACCGCGCCGGTCCCGGGCTCGTGGCGCCCGGGCGCGTCGGCAAACTGGACGTGGCGGATCAGCCGGCGGTGATGGCGGTACGTCTCGATCAGATCCTGGCCGTTCAAGGTGGCATGGTAGAGGTCGTACTGAATCCCGATGCCGCCCCCGATCTCCCCGATGATCTCGGCCGCGAGGTCGAGGCTCGACAACAGGATGTCGGGTGACTCCACCGTGTTGAGCGGTTCGATCACCAGGTGTACCGGATAACCGGCCGCGCGTTCGACGGCATATCGGAGATTGCTTCGGTACGCGGCCAGACAGGCCTCCCGCGGCTGGTCGGCCACGCGCGACGGGCCGAGGTGGAGCAACCGGGCGCCCAGCGTCGCGGCGGCGTCGAGCGCTTGGGCCACGGCGTCGCGAAAGGCCGGCTCCCGCCCGGGCACGCCAGAAAGCGCCGGCCCCCCGGTCCGGAAGTCGCCGAGGCTGACGTTGAGGAGCAAGACGTCGATCCCGGCCGCCCGGGCCGCGGCGGCCATCTGGTCGGGATCGCTTTCTTCGATGACCTGGATCTCCACCGCCTCGAAGCCGGCCCGGCGGGCGGCGTCGAACCGTTCGAGGATCGGGATCTCCCGGAACATCAGGGAGACGCTGGTGCTGAACCGGATCGGGACCGTGTCAGGCATCGAGCTTGACCAGCGCGCGACGGACCGCCTCGATGGTGAAGTCGATGTCGTCGTCGGTCATTGGCGTCGAACCGATGAACCCACCCCGCAGGGTGAGGACGCCTTCGGCGAGGAGCAGCTTCTGGAACGCTTGCATCCGGTCGCCAAGTCCGCCGCCCATGACCGTGGCAAGCTCGCGATAGTTGCGGAGCGGCTGGTCGGTGAGGAGGAGGCCCGAAAATGAGCCCACGCCCTCCGCGCGGCCCGTCACATGGAGATCCCGGAGCACCCGGGTCATCCCGTCGCGAAGCCGCTGGCCGCGGGCGGCCAATTGGTCGAAGACGGTCGGGGTGAGCAGGGTCATTCCGGTGAATCCGGCGGCGGTCGAAAGCGGGTTGGCGGTAAAGGTCCCGCTCTGCTTGACCTTGGGTTCCCCTCCTTCGATCTCGAAGACCGACATCAACTCGGAGGTGCCGCCCACCGCGCCGATCGGCATGCCGCCGCCGATGATCTTCCCCATGGTGGTGAGATCCGGGGTGATGCCGAGCCGGCCCTGCATGCCGTGGTAGTCGACCCGGAGGCAGAAGACCTCGTCGAAAATCAGGACGATGCCGAGCCGGGCGGTCTCCTCCCGCAGCATGGCGAGGTAGTCGTGAGTCGGTTCGACGATCCCGAGCTGCAGCCGGTAGGGGTCGATGATGACCGCTGCCAGGTTGGGGGCCTCGGCTCGGAGCCGAGCCCGGGTGTTCTCGATGTCGTTGACCGGAAGGAGGATCAGCTCGTCGAGGAGGCTTTGCGGAGTGCCCACGCTGTGGGCCACCGGCGTGGGCCGGGCGGGATCTCCCCAGTGCGACGGCGAGGGCTGAAAGCTCGCTTCGATCAGGTCGTACTGGCCGTGATAGCCGCCCTCCATCTTGGCCACCTTGGAGCGGCCGGTGGCGGCGCGGGCCACCTTGACCGCCAGCATCACGGCTTCGGTGCCGGTGTTCATGAACCGGACCTTTTCGACGCTCGGGATCCGGTCCACCAGCAACTCGGCCAGCTTGACCTCCCACTCCGTCGGCAGGACGGTGCAGAGGAGGCGGGCCGCCTGTTCGGTGATCAGCCGGGTGATGGCCGGGTGGGCGTGGCCGTGGATGATCGAGGCGAAGTTGTTGAGGGAGTCGGTCTTCCGGGTGCCGTCGACATCGGTGATCCAGGAGCGCTCCCCGGACACGGCGTATTGCGGGTGGGGCTTGGTGACGGCGAGGTGTCTGGTGTAGCCCGAGGGGAACACGGACTGGGCTCGCGAGAAGATCGCCTGGGACTGGCTGGTCATCGGCATCCTTGGGGGAAGAAGGCGGGAGTCGGCGGCGGTCTCGTCGGACCTGACCGCGTGGTCATCTGGGGCGCCGCGTCAACGGAGCTTCGGGACCGCCAGCAGGGCCCGGGCGCGTTTCAGCTCTCGGGCCGGCGGGTTCTGGCCGAAGAGCGCGCGGAAGCCGAGCACGGCGTGGAACTCGAGCAGCAGTTCGGGGTCGGTCTCCTCGATGCCGGGCCCGACCTGGACGCCGTACCGCTCGAACAGGCTCTGATCGAGCATGGTGCCGGTGGCCCGGATGGCCAGCCGGAGCGGTCGGAGATCCCGAGGGGGCTTCTTGAGCAGGGCGATGGTTTCCTGGAGGGCCCGATCGACGATCCAGGCGTTCCGGTCGTGCCAGACCCGCCGGATCTCCGGATGGGTTTCACTCATCTGGAGCATGCAGCGGAGGATCCCGGCGTTCCGCGCAAAGGTCCGCTCGTACCAACCGATCCGGGTCCAATACGCCCGAAAGGGACTCTCGGTCCGAGGAATGACCGGGAAAGTTCCCGCCTCGAAGATCACGTAGCCGCGGAGCAGCTCGGCCAGGAACTCGTCCTTGGTGGTGAAGTAGACGTAGAAGGTGCCTTTGGCCGAGCCCGCTTCCCGGGTCACGTCCGCCACGACGAGATCGCGGTAGCTGACCCGCTGGAGCAGGGTGGCGCCCGCGGCCAACAGGTTGAGACGGGTCCGCTCGCCGCTCCGCCCCCGGGTGATGACGGTGGCGCGGAGGGCGAGGTGACGGGCGTAGGTCAGCGCATCGGGCACGGGAGGTCGAGTCGCGGGTGACTCGCGAAGCTAGCGAGCGGGCGGGAGCCGCGCCACTCGGCCCGGCCGGACGTGCCGAAACCGTGACTGGAACCTGACCGTACGGTCAGGTGGGAGTTGACCAACGGGTCATGTTGGCCGATATTCGCGCCAGTCTCCTTTCGGAGTCCTCTATCCGCATGCTCCACGTCGGACGGCTGCCGGCCGGAACCGGGGAAGCGGGGTCCTCGACGTCGATGGATGACGAGGCGGCCCTCGCCGCCCGGCTCGGCGCGGGAGACAGCGAAGCGCTCTCGCTCCTCCTGGCCCGGTATTGGCGCCCGATGGTGAGCTTCGCGGCCGGTCGGCTCGGCAATCAGGACGCGGCGGAGGATCTGGTGCAGGAGGCGTTCGTCCGGGTTTGGGAGCATCGGGAGCAGCTCCGCGCCGACACCTCGCCCCGCGCCTACCTCTATCGGGTGCTCCGGAACCTGATCACCGACGACCACCGGCGGCAGCGGCTCCGCGACCGCTGGGCCGAGACGCGGCGCCGTCAACCAGAACCGGAGGCGCCGTCACCGGCGCTCCTCCTCGAGGCCGATCAACTCGCCGTGGCTGCCAAGCGCGCCATCGCGGCCCTGCCGGAGCGGCGGCGGGAGGTCTTCGTCCTGGCCCACCTGCACGGCCTCTCCTACAAGGAAGTTGCCACGGCGCTCGGGATCACCCGTCGGACCGTGGCCAATCACATGTCGCTCGCGCTCAAGGAACTCCGCGGCGATCTGGCCGGATTCCTCGATCTGATGCCTAAAGCCCGCGCCGTCGGTTGACCCGATTGGTACCGTTTCCGTTCCGGGCCGTACTCCTCTCCACAGGCCCGGCCCGGACTCCCGATGGTCGATGATCAACTGCTCTATCGTGCCCTCAAGGGTCACACCTCCGCCGAGGAGGAACGGATCATCCGTCGGTGGCGGATGGCCGCTCCCGGCAACGAGGCGCGGTACCAGGAATTGAGCCGAGTCCTCGAGGCGGCCAGCCGCGGATTCGAGTGGCCCGTCACCACGCCGCCGGCCACCCTCGAAATTCTCGAGGAAGCCGCGCGCCGTCGGGCGGTCCGGACCGGCCGGCGGTGGCGGGGCTGGGCGCCGATCGCGCTGGCCACCGTGGCCGCGGCGGCCGTGGTGGCGTTGGCGGTCGGGGTCTGGCAGGGACGGCGGGCCGACCGGCTCGCCATCACCGAACTGGTCACCGGGCCGGAGGAAACCACCACCATCAGCCTGACCGACGGAACGGTCGTCCGCCTGGGCGGCTCCAGTCAGCTTCGGTTCGACCCGGCGTCGGATCAGCGCACCGTCCAACTCAAGGGTCGGGCCTACTTCGCGGTTGCCAAACAACAGGGTCGGCAGTTCCGGGTTCGGACCGAGGGCGGTGAACTGGTCGTGCTGGGGACCCGATTCGACGTCGACGCCCGGGCAGGCGACCTCCGCACGGTGGTGGTCGAGGGCCGGGTGGCCGTGTCCGCGGCGCGCGGGGGCGAGACCCGGGTCTCCGCCGGTCAGGTGAGCCGAGTGGTGGATGGCCGCCTCCTTCCCACTCAACGGGTTCCCGACGCCAGCGGTGAGACGAAATGGGTCGGCCGGTTCCTGGCCTTTCAGAGCACCCCACTCCGCCAGGTCGGCCGCGACATCGAACGGGTTTACGCCGTTCGGGTCGTGGTCGACAGTGCCATCGCGGATCGCACCATCACGACCTGGCTCGCGGATCGGAGCCTGGATGAAGTCCTCCGGATCGTTTGTGCCGTATCCGTCGCGACCTGTGCCCACGAGGGCGGGGTCGTGACGATCGCCGGATCGTAGCCTTTCGAGTCGCCGGTTTCGCTCCCTGGAAGGAGGCGCTGGTCGCCATGTCCCTGGTCCGACGCAGTTTCGCGGTTCTTCTCACTCTCGCCGGAGCGCTCGCGCCCGGTCTGGCCGGGCAACAGCGCCTGGCGCAACGCGGTGACCCGGCTGGGCCCGGTCTGCTCGATCGACCGGCCCTGCTCGACGTCCGGGACGTCAGCCTCACGGCCGCGTTGACGACCCTGTCCGAGCAGTCGGGCGTGGTCGTGGCGTTCAGCCCGACGCTGCTCTCGAGCGACGGCCGGCGGGTCGAATGCCGATGCCAGGAAGTGTCGGTGGCGGCCGCCCTCGATCACGTGCTTGCCGGCACCAGCTTCCGGTACGCGGTCCGCGATGGCCAGGTCATCGTGACCCCCGGCGTCCGCCCGCTGCCGCGACCGGCAACCGACTCGCCGCTCGATGAGGCGTTCGTCCTCGCCGGCGGGCCGGTTCCCGCGGTCCGCGTCACCGAGTCCGCCGAGCGGGGTCTGCTCCCCGCGCAGGAGGGCACGATCAGCGGCACGGTGGTCGATCAGACTACCAAGCAGCCGCTCCTGGGCGCCCGGGTTTCGGTCGTCGGAACCACCCGCGCGGCCCAGACCGACACCCGAGGCGCCTTCCAGATCTCCGGGCTCTCCGGGCAGGAGGTGACGGTCGAGGTGGTTCGGGTCGGGTATCGGAAGCTCAGCCAGGCGGTCCGGGTCGGCACGGCCAACGCGACGCTCGAACTGGCCCCTCAGGTCATCAAGCTCGACGAGCTGGTGGTGACCGGCACCGCCGGCCAGCAGGAGGCCCGTTCGTTCGGCAACGCGATCACCCGGGTCAATACCGCCGCACTGGAAGAGATCGCTCCCGCGGCCACGCTCCAGAACATCCTCGCCACCCAGGTGCCGGGACTCGCGTTCCAGGCCGCCGGTGGTAACGTCGGTTCGGGCGGCACCACCCGGCTCCGCGGCGCCGCCAGCATCGCGCTCTCGTCCAATCCGCTCGTGTATGTGGACGGTGTCCGGGTCGACAACAACCCGGCCGCGGGCTCGCCGCGCGCGCTGTTCGACGGCAAGATCGGCAACGACACCCGCTACGCCCAGTCGCGAATCAACGACCTCAACCCCGACGAGATCGAATCGATCCAGGTCATCAAGGGACCTTCGGCCGCCACGATCTACGGCACCGAGGCGTCCAACGGCGTGATCCAGATCGTCACCAAGCGCGGCAAGGCGGGGCGGCCCGAGATCCAGCTGACCGCCAAGCAGGGTGCCAATTGGCTGGCGAATCCGGAGGAGACCTTCCAGTCGAAGTACTACCGGGCGCTCGACGGGTCGGTGAAGGAGTTCAATGTCCTCACCAACGACCGGACGGTGGGCTTCCCGATCACCCAATACGGCTATTGCCCGGATCCCTACAAGGCCGAGGGCGACCGCTGCAAGGGAAGCCCGTTCACTACCGGCCTGGCGAGCTCGATCGGCGCCACGATCGGCGGGGGCACCGAGGCGATCCGCTACTTCTTCTCGGCCGATTTCGAGCGGGAAGAGGGAACGGTCAGCTACAACTGGCAGAACAAGCTCTCGACCCG
>CADEGB010000175.1 GCA_902826755.1 uncultured Gemmatimonadota bacterium | reverse complement strand
GCCGACGGTAGCCTGTTCCCCAGTTGTTCCCGCTCGCAACCTCCAGGAGGTGTCTATGAAGCGGTTCGTATTGGCGATCGGCGTCCTGCTCGGGCTCGTGCTGATGATTGGAACTCCGGCCAAGGCGGAAGCTCAGTGTGGCTACTACACGTTCTGCGACACTGCGTTTCACAAGGTACCCTGCTGCTCGATATTCGCTGGGTGGGACGGGATACATGAGGACTGCCGCCTGTGCGGTGAGCCGCCGCCCGCCGTCTGCCACGATGGGTGCCCATTCGGTTTCAACGAAGATTCGGAGCGGAAGGCCTACCTGGTGGCCAAGAACGCGGCCGATTCCCGGGACGTCGAAGCGCTCCTCAAGGTCGGGCCGGCAACCGGAGGGAGAGTCCGGTTCAGTGCCCTGCGGAACGCCATCCAAATCATGAGCTGCGACCGCCAGGAAGTAATTGCAAACATCAACGTGAATCTGCGAACGATCGCGAACTCAGTGGCGCTCCGTACTCTATTGGCATCAACAGCCTCGACGGGTCTGCTCCAGTGGAATGGCTCCGGCTCTATCATTTTGGCGAGCACGCCGTAGCGGCGTCCGCGTACAAGGTCCCTCGCAGAAACTCCCCGCCGACTCGGCTGCCTTCCACGTGGCTCGGCGGGGAGGCCGGCGGGTTGCGCTGGATCGTGGGCCGACTCGCCCACCCCCGCCGCCAAGTCTGGACCGTCGCCGGCGCCTCGGCCCTGGGATGCCGGCTCGGTGATCGCTCGCGGGTAACGTTCCGGGTAACAAACGGGGCTGTTTCGGGCTGTTGCGGGCCGGTGTCCGGTCGGCTAAGTCGTTGATTTTCAAGGGTCGACCGGTGGCGGCTGTCGCTCGCTGACAGGCGGCGGGTCCTCCGGAGCAAAAGGTCGCGCGTTCGAATCGCGCCGAGCCCGTTCTTCGATAGCCCGCTGAGGTTTGGCGGGTTTTTTCGTGCCCGTAGCCCCCCGTTGATCCCGCGTTGAATCCCGACCCCATATTGGTCTCCGATCCTTGGCGTTGGTAAACGACCCCGCGCACTCCATCGGAGCCGGTCAGGTGAGAATCTCCTCCCCCAAGACACCTCTGCTTCTCATGCTCGGCGCCGGATGCGCGCACGTCGTCGACGCTCCCCCGCCCGCCGCCCGGCTGCCGCTCATCGAGGCGGTGCTGATCGCCGGGGTGACACCGACTCCGTTCCGGATCGGCTGGATCGACTCGAGCCTCGCCATTCCCGTCCTGCCGGTCGAACCCGCCGACGTCCAACTCGACCTGGTCGGACCGGGCGGCGGGCGACAACGGCTGGAGGCCGACCCGGATTCCGCCGGCAGCTTCACGACGACCCTCCCAGTTACCCCCGGCGCCACCTACCAACTCACCGGGACCATCGCCGGGCGCAGGATCGAGGGAACCACCCGGATCCCGGACGCCTTCACCATCGCCGCTCCGGCCACCGATACCGTCACCCTGGTCGGCCCTTCCGGCGAAACCGTGGCGTTCGACTATCAATGGCAGGCCAACGGTGCGGCCCTGGTCGTCACCGACTCTGCCTTCTTTCCGCCAGGCTATTCGGTCACCCGAGTCGAACGGGGACGTCTTGTCGTGATCGGCCGGCCGGCGGGCTCCCTCGGACCAACCCTCCGCCTCTGGGCGCTCAACCTCGACGCCGATCGCTACCTCTACGGCGTCCCCGCGCCGGCCACCAACCTCGAGGGAGCGTTCGGGGTCTTGGGCGGCGGCCTCCTCCGGCGCCGAGCGATCCGATGGCAATGATCCGGTGGGCGGGGCTGGCATTGTGGGGCGCCACCGGCTCGGGCCTGGCGGCCCAATCCGTCACCGGCACGGTCACGGCCGCGGTTGGCTCGACGCCGATTGCCGCCGCCGCGATTGCCGCGCGGCGGAGCGCCACCGCCACGACCGCAGACCGCCTCGGTCGCTTTGTGCTGCCGGTCGACATCCGCCCTGACACCGTCGTCGTGGCCGCCATCGGTTGGCGGCCGGACACCATCGTGGTCACGACCCAAACCGACCTCACCATCGCGCTCGAGCGGGCCCCGGCCGTCATCTCCGACCTGATCGTCACCGCGGCCGCCCCCCGCATCCTCGACCTGCGAGGGACTGGCCGCTGGGAAATGCCCCTGGCCACCGCCCGGACCATTCCACCGGCCGTGGAAACCGACGTCTTTCGCGCGCTGGCGCTCGTTCCGGCGGTGAGTTTCTCGAGCCCGCTCTCCGCTCGGCCAATGATCCGCGGTTACGACGCGCAGGAGGTCACCACCCGGATTGACGGATTCGAGGCGCTCAACCTCTACCACCTCGGCCGGATCTTCTCCTCCTTCCCTGCCGATGCCGCGGACGCCATCACCGTGTCCGCGGCACCAACGTCGGCCGCCGACGGCGGGACCGTGGCCGGTGTCATCGACATTGGCGGGCGCACCGGACGGGAAGACCGCTTCCACGGCGGCGGCGGGCTGAGCTACGGTTCGCTCAGCGCCTACGCCGGGGGCGGCGATCATCGAGTCCGCGCCTTTGCGGCCGCCCGAGTCTTCTACTGGAAGTCACTGGAGCTGATTCCCCGGGTCGACATCCCCTATCATTTCGAGGACCTCTACGCCGGCATCGTGGTCGGACCATCGGAGCGACCCCGCGGCCGGGTCACGGTGTTCGCCACCCAGGACCGGGCCGGGCGAGTCGACGACCGGAACTACCTCAACTGGGACAACCTCGTCCTCGGCAGCCGCTGGCGGCTCCTGACCCGCGGCGGGATGACGCTCGACGTGGCGGGATCCGCGGCGCGTTTCCGGCAACGCGGCGAGGACGTGCCCGGGCTCCACAGCAATGCCAACGCCGACCTTACCAACCACTTCACCCGGACGGCGGCCACCGCCGACCTCGGCGTGTCCGGCGCGACGGGACGGCTCGGGGCGGGGCTTTCGGTTGGGTGGCGCCGGGTCCGGAACCGAATCGCTGACGTCCCACTCGCCGATTTCGGCGTTGCCAATCCGGTTCGGTCCCCCCGAGCGGACCTCGATATCGGGCGGCTAGAAGTCGGTGCTTATCTCGAGGCCGCTCGACGATTCGGGGCCGTGACGCTCGAAGCGGGGGGCCGGGTCGACGCCGCGGGCTCCACGGTCGTGGTCCAACCGCGCGCCCGGGTCCGGTGGTCCCCCGTCCAACGGCTCACGCTCAGCGCGGCCGTCGGTCGGACCACCAGGCTCTTCCACCTGCTGTCCGAAGCACGATCAGAACCCGATGTCGACTTCCTCGACTTCTGGCTGGCCGTGGGCGACTCGGTCCCGGTGGCCCGAGTCGATCACGGCACCTTGGATCTGGAGTTGGACCTGAGCCCGTTCGTGGCCAGGGTCTCGGCCTACCGGTCGCGCGGCAACGGGATTGGTGAACTCCGCCCCGACGTCGACCAACGCCCATCCGGCTTCGAGTTCTTCCGGTTCGGGGCTTCGAAGACCAGCGGTATCGAGGCTCAGTTGGCCTGGCGCGGCGGCATTGCCACGCCTCGATCCCTTTCCGTCAGCTACGCCCGGGCCCGTTCGGATCGAGATTGGCACGGGGAATGGGTTCGGTGGGCCCTCGATCGGCGGCATCAGGTCCGAGCCTTCGGTCAAATCCGGTTCGGCGGGCTGAGCCTGTTCGGCGCCGCCGATGTCGCGTCGGGGACGCCAATCACGCCGATTGACTACCTCCTCCCTGAAAGCGGCGCCCCGGGCATTCCACGGGGCATGGCGATTCGCCCCCCGGCCGTTCCGGTCTATGGCCGGGAGAACGATGCCACCACCGCCGGAACGCTGCGCCTTGATGGCGGCGTTGCCTGGTCGTTCGGGGGCCCGGCTAAGGATCGCTTTACCCTCGGGGTGTCCGTCATCAATCTCCTCGGCACCGCCGTCGCCCCGTTCGGCACGTTCGTCGAGCCCGCCACGGGAGCCGAGGCGGTCGACCCCGCCGGCCGGCCAGCTCCCTACCGCCGGTTGTTCAACTTGCCGCCGATCCCCACCCTGACCCTCCGGGCGGAGTTCTAGGCCGGTCTCCCCTTCCGGTTCCGATCGGCCTCCGACCTAACGTCGGGGGTCGGTAGGGCCATTCGGCCACTGGCACGCAGACCGTTGTCCCGTCGACATTTGAAGCGTCCCGCGAGCGTTAGGAAGTCCGCGATGGCGCCACCCACGGGCCTCGAGTCCCTGGTCTCGTTCCTCGAATACGCGCCCGATCCCGCGATCGTCGCCGACGATCAGGATCGCATCGTGGTCGTCAATCATTCCGCGGAGTCGCTCTTCGGCTATCGCCGGCTCGAGCTGGTCGGCCGAGCGCTCCACGAATTGGTCCCGACCCTGCCGCCGTCGGAGCCGCCCTCGCCGGACGCCCTCGGCGACGACGTTACCGTCGTGGCCCGCCATCGCGACGGGCACGCGATGAAGCTGTCGGTGTCGTTCCGCGCCGTTCCGCTCGAACAGCAGCTGCTGACCGCCGCCTACTTCCGGCCTAACGATCAGACCCCGGCCCCCGTGCCTGGCGGCACGCTGGAGCACGTCCCGGTCGGGATGGCCCGGTTCGATCGCGAGGGACGGCTCCGCTACGCCAACCTCGCCGCCCACGGTCTCCTCGGCGGCGAGCCGACCAAGTTCCTCGGCAAGCGGCCGACCGAGTTCGGACTCCCGGCCCAGGCCGGCCAGGGATGGCTCGACGCGGTCCGCGACGCGGTGACCACCGGCACCAGCCGCCGGTTCGGCGTGGCGCTCGAACTCGGTGGTGGGACCCGGTGGTACTCGGGCACCGCCGTCCCGGAAGCCGAGCCCGGCAAGCCGGTGACGACGGTGCTGGTCATCGCGCAGGACGTCACCGCCCTCCACAAGACCCGGGCCGAGTTCGAAACGGCGGAGCTCCGATTTCGGCGGCTCACCGAGGGCAGCCACGACCTGATCTCGCAGCACGCCCCGGACGCGACCTTCCTGTTCGCGTCGCGCGCCGCGACGACCATGCTGCTCCGGACCCCGGAGAGTCTGGTCGGGCTGTCGGTGGCGGAGGTGGTCCACGAGGAAGATCGCGAGAAGGTCGTCAGCGCCATCGGCCGCGCCGCCCGGGGCGAGGCGGATCGGCTCACCACTTTCCGATTGGTGCGCCCCGACGGATCGACCCTCTGGTGCGAGATGACCTCGCAAGCCGCCGGCGGCGGCGCGTCGGTCACTTGTATCATCCGTGACATCACCGAGCGGATCAAGACGGAAGAAATCCTCCGGGCCGCCTCCCGCATGGAGGCGACGGCCACCTTGGCCGCCGGCGTGGCGCACGACTTCAACAACCTGATGACGTCGATCCTCGGCAACGCCGAGTTGCTGCTGACCGACCCTGACTTTCCGGACGCACCCTCCCGCCTGAATCAAGTGGCCGAGGCGGCCAAACGGGGCGGCGCCTTGGCGCAGCAACTCCTCGCGTACGCGCGGGGCGGGAAGTACCAGGCGCAGACCGTGGCCGTCAATGAGGTGGTCAAGCAGGCCCTTCATCTGCAAAAGCACGCCATGCCGCCTCGAATCCAGCTCGAGGCGGACCTCGATCCAGGCAACCCCGCCATCGAGGCGGATCCGGTCCAAATCGGCCAGATCATCACCAACCTCTGCATCAACGCGACCGAAGCCACTCCCGGCGTGGGCCGGGTCACCGTCAGGACCCGCCGGATCTCGCTCGACGCGGCGGACGTGGCCACCAAACCCGGCCTCCGACCCGGACCCGCGGTCCTGATCCAGGTTTCCGACTCGGGCACCGGGATCGACCCCTCGGCGCTACCTCGCATTTTCGAGCCCTTCTTCAGCACCAAGTTCCAGGGCCGCGGCCTAGGCCTGGCGGCCGCCTACGGCATCGTCAAGAACCATCGCGGGTACATCGGCGTCGAGAGCGCGCTGGGTCGGGGCACGACCTTCAGCGTCTATTTCCCCGCCGTCCGTTCCGCTCCGGAGCGTCCGGCGGCGGTGCCCGAGCCGTTCCCCACCGGCGACGAGACCCTCCTGCTGGTCGACGACGACGACGCGGTCATCGACGTCACCAAAAGCATCCTCGAACGCCTCCACTACCGCGTCTTGATCGCCCGCCACGGGATCGAGGCGGTGGAAGTGGCCCGGACCCACCCGGGCGAGATCCACCTTGCGATCCTCGACCTCGGAATGCCCTTTGCCGGCGGCGCCGAGGCGTTTCCGTTCCTGAAAGCGGCCCGACCGGACATGCGGGTGATGATCTCGAGCGGGTACGAGATGAACGACGTGGTGCAGGGACTGCTGTCGGCGGGCGCCGACGCGTTTCTTCAGAAGCCCTACCGGGTCAGCGCGCTGGCCCGGGGCATTCGCCAGGTGCTCGAGCGGAGGGTGGTCGGGGCCCGACTCGAGAACTAGCCCTCCCGCAGGAGGGTCCGCATCCGAATCGCCAGCTGTTCGATTTCCCGGAGGGAGGCCACCGCCTCCGCCGGGAGCCCCCCGGAATCCATGATCAGCAACTGCGTTTCCGCCAGCAGCGCCGCGAGCGGGTTGGCGAGGTCATGGCGGAGCTTGGCGAGCCGTTCCGATTCGTTCACGGGCGCTCACTGGCGGAAGGGGATGGGAACGAAGGTAGCGATGAACACGGCAATGCAGGCCAGTCCGACCCAGGCGCGGCTCCTGGCCACCGGGCGGTCGGGGATCACCACCGGGGGATGTTCGAGGCGCCCGCCGCCGATCAGCAGCGCCATCACCACCCAGACGACCCAGTTCCAGGAATACTGCGTGAGGTACAGCAGCGCCACCACCGTGATCATCGCCAGGCCGCGCTGCCGGCGGCCGAGGAAACCGTAGGCCACGTGCCCGCCATCAAGCTGGCTCAGCGGCAGCAGATTGAGACCCGTGAGGAAGCAGCCGACCCACCCGGCAAACGCGGGGAGGCTCAGATGGACCGCGGTATTTCCCGGCAGCAGCCACTCCCGCAGCCAATGGGTGAGCAGGGAGTCGCCAAGCTGGAAGACCTGACCGGCAAAGATCACGTAGCTCCGGGTCAGGCCTGGCTCCCAGGGAACCCGCTCCGAGGTCAAATAACCCCAGATGAGTACCCCAACCGCCACCACGAAGCCGGCCAAGGGGCCGGCGGCCCCGACGTCCGCGAGTTGCTGGCGGTCGAGAACCGGGCTCCTGGCCCGGATGAAGGCGCCAAAACTGCCGATCGGGGACAACGTTGGCGGGACCGGGATGAAATAGGGCGGGGTCGCGTCGATGGCGTACCGACGGGCCGCCCAGTAGTGGCCAAGTTCGTGGATCAGGAGGATCCCGAGGGATGGGACGGCAAAGGCCCAGCCCATGAGGAAGGTCCGCCAGTCGCCGGCAAGGAGCCCCCGGCCGAACTCGATGGTTTCCTGGAAGAAGCCGGTCAGGCCGGGATAGCTGATCGGGTACCAGACCCCGGCGAGGGCCGCCCCGGCGGCCAAGGAACAGATCAGGGTCGCCAGGAACAGGAGGACGTGTTTGAGCCACCCGACCGGAGCGTCCTTCTCGAGTGCCCGGACCAGAACCAGGCGGCCATGGTCGCGGTCGGCCCAGTAATGGGCCCCCGGCCAGGCCCGGAGGAACCCGGTCAGGTCGGCCGACGGCTGCCGGTGGTCGGGCAGGACCAGCGCGTCGACGACCTCCCGGGTACCGTATCGGATGGTGCGCCAGGCGGCGAAGAGGGACGGGAATTGGTCCACGAAACCCTTGACGGTTGAGGGGGTGGCGGGCTAGACTACCCTAACCATCCGTTCAGCAATCCCCAGACCGAATACGGCTGACGCAGTGACCGCTCCGACGTCGGGGCCCTTGAGTAACCACTCCACCGCTTCCCTGATCTCCGTCGCCGCGTAAGACGGCGAACACGAGGTTCCCTCCGTGGACATTTCCGAACTGAAACAGAAGTCCGTCGCCGAGCTGCACCAGCTCGCCCAAGAGTTGAACATCACCAACTACTCGGGCCTTCGCAAGCAGGATCTGATCTTCCGTATCGAGCAGTCGCTGCTCGATAAGGACACGGTCATCCGAGGAGAAGGCGTCCTCGAGATCCTGCCGGAAGGGTATGGGTTCCTCCGCAGCCAGGACTGGAACTACCTGTACGGGCCCGACGACATCTATGTCAGCCCGAGCCAGATCAAGCGGTTCGATCTCCGGACCGGCGACACGGTCATGGGCCAGGTCCGGCCGCCCAAAGAGGGAGAGCGGTACCTCGCCCTCCTCAAGGTCGAACAGGTCAATTACGAAGAGCCGGAAAAGACCAAGCACCGGATCGCCTTCGACAACCTCAAGCCGCGGTATCCGGACAAGCGGATCCGGCTCGAGACCAAGAAGGGCGACCTCTCCATGCGGGTGGTCGACCTCCTGGCGCCGATCGGCAAGGGACAGCGTGGTCTGATCGTGGCCCAGCCAAAGGCGGGCAAGACGATCCTGATGCAGAAGCTGGCCAACGCGATTACCGAGAATCACCCGGAAATCGTGTTGATCGTGCTCCTGATCGACGAGCGTCCCGAGGAAGTCACCGACATGCAGGAAAACGTCAAGGCCGAGGTCATCGCCTCGACCTTCGACGAACCGGCCGACCGGCACGTCCAGGTGGCCGACATGGTCATCGAAAAGTCGAAGCGGTTGGTGGAACATGGCCGCGACGTGGTGATCCTGCTCGATTCGATCACCCGCCTGGCCCGCGCCCACAACGTCGTCGTTCCCCACTCCGGCAAGATCCTCTCGGGTGGTGTCGACGCCAACGCCCTCCAGAAGCCCAAGCGGTTCTTCGGGGCCGCCCGGAACATCGACGGCGGCGGCTCGCTGACGATCATCGCCACCGCGCTGATCGACACCGGCTCCCGAATGGACGAGGTGATCTTCGAGGAGTTCAAGGGCACCGGTAACTCCGAACTGATCCTCGACCGCAAAGTCGCCGACAAGCGTACCTTCCCGGCCATCGACATCACCAAGTCGGGCACCCGCAAGGAAGAGCTGCTGGTTGATCGCGCAACGCTGTCGAAGAT
>CADEGB010000174.1 GCA_902826755.1 uncultured Gemmatimonadota bacterium | reverse complement strand
GTGGATCAGAATCGGGACCCCCGACTCGAAGCGGAGCTTGTCGGTGGGTCGATAGGTGAGGCCCAGGCGGGCAAAGAGGATCTCGGACTTGGACCACTCGAGATAGTTGGGATCGCGGCCGTAGGCCACGAATCCGTCGAACGCAAAACCCCGAACCTCGGGCGTCTTGGCGCGAACCATGACCGCACGGACCGGGAGATCCGATTTGGTTCCGAAGGCCACGGTGTCCCGACCGGGCCCGCCGGTCGGGATCTCGAGCCGATAGTCGGTGTAGAGGCGGTGGTCGAAGCCGAAGGTCTCGACGAAAAGCGTGGAACTCACCGAGTAGCCGCCCCGCAATTGAACGGTCGTGTTGAACCAGTGCTGCCTGTCTCGAGGCCCCTCCCACTGCGCAAACCCCGGGTAATCCCAGGTGTAGGTACCGGTGACGGACGCGTTGAGCCGCTCGAGGAACGCTCCCTGACGACCGTAGAACGTGAATGTCGGACCAAGGCTCAACTGGGCCAGGTCCGACTGGGACGTGAAACCGCTCGATGCCTCGAACCGATCGGAGACAGCATAAAACGAGGCGTTGAAGCCGAGGCGGCGGCCCGCCCGGCTGAAGGCCAGGTTCCAGGTGGGCCCCGTCCGGGTCGCGCCGTTTTCCCGGGTTCGACTCACCCCGCCATAGAACGAGATGCTGTTGACCCCGCCGAACACCACCCGACCATCGACCTGGGCCACCCGGTTGTAGTCGCGACCCTCGACCCGGTCGGTGTAGGCCAGCCCGAGCCGCGACTGGCCGCCGATGTCCTTGAGGACCCGCAGCACGTTGAACACCGGTCGGTCTTGGCCGGTGGCGGATACCTCCCGGCCGTCGAGGGCGGTCAGGAAGCCGAAGCTCGTCCCCGCCACCTTGCCGGTGATCTTGGCCGCTCCGGCCGGGGCCGCGATCCGGCGGGTGTAGATCAACTGGTTCGGGGTCGCAAAGGCCTCGAGGCCATCGAGAAAGAAGGGCCGCTTTTCCTGGAAGAACAGAAGCCGGCGGGGATCGGGCGAGAGCTGTCCCGCGTCGGACTCAACCTGAGAAAAATCCGGATTGACGGTGCCGTTGAGGGTCAGGTTGGTCGTGATCCCCCAGCGAACGTTGCCCCCCACGTCGGGACGACCACCCTCGTAATCCCACTCGGTCGGCGCGGGGCTGCCCGACACGGTGGACGTCACGATCGGGTTCAGCTCGAGGACGAGGCCGCGGCGCAGATCGGTAAGCCCGACCAGCTTGCCGTGCTGCGCCACGAACGAGGTCGCGTCGCGTCGCGCCGGCGACCAGATATCCTCCCGCCCGCTCTGGGCGCTCTTCCGGATGACCTGGAAGGTCCAGTCTTGCGACGCTCCGCTCTGGAATCGGAGGCTCTTGAAAGGAATCCGGACCTCGATCTCGTAGCCGGTCTCGGTGACTCGTCCCTTCGAGTCGAAGACGTAGTCGGGCGAGAGGTCGGGCTGCTCCCGGCCCCCGGTGCGGTCGGTCTCGACCGCCAGTCGGCGAGCCTGGTTTCCCTCGACCAGACTCCCGTCAGCCTGGACGCCGAGCGGGTTGACGGCAAAGACGTACGCGGAGCGACCGTCGTTGAAGGTACCGAGCTGGAACTCGATGTAGTCGTCGGGGATGATCCCGCGATCCCGGTCGGTCAGATGGGCACGGACGGTCCCTGGTTCCGCGGCGGCCCGAACGCCGAGGTGCAGCGCCGTGGGGGAGTACCAGACCAGCACTTCAGTCGACTGGGCGGCGGGGCGCCCGTCGACGGGACTGTATTGCGAGAAGCCGGTGAGCCGGACGGCGCGGCTCCACGCCGGCTCATCTAGGGAGCCGTCGATGACCACCGGCAGCTCGAGCCGCGGGGGCGCGACCTGGAGGGCGGCAAGTTGAAAGAGGAGTCCGATCAGGCCCGCGGAGACCGGCCCGGCATCACCGCGCTCACCGAGAGCCCCACCACCACGACGGTCACGGCCCCGATCACGTTGTGCCACAGGAACGACACCTGCGGGGCGCCGAAGGTCACGGCCGCGACGGCTCCCATCCCCGCCAGGAGGCCGACGAAGGCTCCCCCGGCCCGGGCCCGAGCCACCATCGCGAGCAGGAACACCCCAAGGATGGAACCATAGAAGAACGAGCCGAACCGGTTGACGACCTCGATCAACGATCCCAACGTCGCGGCAAAGGTCGCCACCACCGCGGCCACCAGTCCCCAGGCGCCGGTGGCCCATTTGGAGACCGCGAGGAGGTGGGCCTCACCGGCGTCGGGGCGAAGCCAGCGCCGGTAGAAGTCCACTACCGTGGCGGTGGAGAGCGAGTTCAGCTCCGCCGCGACACTCGACATGGCGGCCGCCATGATACCGGCCAGAAAGAGGCCCACCAGACCGATGGGCAGCTCTTCGATGACGAACCGAGGGATCACGTAATTGACGTCGCGCGACGGCTCCCCGGTAACCCGCTGGGCCAAGTCGAGCGCCTCGGTTCGAACCACCCCGACGTCGTGCTCGGCGGCTCGAAACGCGGCCACCGCGCTCGAATCACCGGACCCCGCCGCCACCCGGCGCGCGGCCAGGTCCCGGGCGGAACTCGCTTCTCGGTGCCGGGCCTCGAGCGCGGCGTACTGCTCGGCGCTCGCCCCGCGGACCGCGCGCTCGTGGGCCGGATTGAAGAGGAGGGGCTGGGGTCGGAACAGGTAGAAGACGAACACCAGCACCCCCACCAGCAGCACCAGCGCCTGGAGGGGAATCTTCATGTAGGCGCTCATCAGGAGCGAACTGCGCGCCTCGTCGACTGACCGGGCGGTCAGGTAGCGCTGGACCTGGCTTTGATCGGTCCCGAAGTAGGACAACATCAGGAACGTGCCGCCGATCAACCCCGACCAGATGGTATAGGTGGACGAGAGGTCGAAGGAGCCATCGAAGACCCGCATCCGGCCGGCGGCTCCCGCCACCCGGAGCGCGTCGTCCGGACTGACCGGGATCCGCACCAGCAGCACGACCACCACCGCCACGAGCGCGCCGACGATCACGACCATCTGCTTGACGTCGGCCCAGGTCACTGCCTGGACCCCGCCCAGCATGGTATAGATGACCGTCGGCACCGCCATCAGCGCCACCGACCACGCCAGGTCCCAGCCAAAGAGAGCCGAGAACACCACCGCCGGCGCGGCGATGATGGTCCCGCACGACATCCCGCGCGACAGGAGGAAGAGGAAGCTGGTCAGGCTCCGCGTCTTGGCGTCGAACCGCCTTTCGAGGTACTCGTAGGCGGTGAACACCTTGGCACGATGGAGGAACGGCACCAGGGTCACCCCGAGGATGACCATCGCGAGTGGGAGGCCGAGGTAGAACTGGACGAACCGGAGCCCGTCGGTGGCCCCCTGCCCCGTCGTGCCGATCAGCGTCACCGCCGACAGCTGCGTCGCCATGACGGACAGGCCCACCGCCCACCAGGGAAGGTTCCGATCGGCCAGGAAGTAGCCCTCGATCCCGGAGGTACCCCGCGCCCGGCGGAGCCCATCGACTACTACATAGGCGAGGTACCCCACGACGATCAGCCAGTCGAGCCAGTGCATGGGGACCTAACGGTGGTACCGAAGCTGGAGCAGGGCCAGCGCCGCCAGGGCGATGGCCTGGACCACGAGGACCCGGATCAGGGTGACGCGGAACGTGGCGCGGTCGTCGGTCATCGGTCGAGGGGGATGAAGGTGCCGTCGTCGACCCGCCGGTCGGCCACCCGATAGAGCGTGAGGCCGGAACGGATCCCGAGCGGCCCCTCGCCGCGAACCGGGCCGACCACCGCCGCCGTCTGGGCAAATCGGCGGGTTCCGGCGGCCGTCTCGTACCGGAGGAACTCCCGCCGATGGAAATGCCCGCCGAGGGCGATCTCGAGCCGCGGCGCGAGCACCGCCAGCACCGAGTCGTTGCCCTGCACCACGTGGCGCAGTTGGGTCCGCCCACCGAGCCGGATCAGGCTCGGTGCCACGCTCTCCTCGTCGATCCCGTCGATGGCCGGCACCCCACTGACCAACGGAATGTGATTGAACGTGACAACCGGGGTATCGCCGTCGAGCGCGGCCAGATCGCGGCCGAGCCAATCGAGTTGCGCCGCGTCCACATGTCCGAAGTACGCGAGATCGAAGTAATCGACCGTGTCCAGCCCAACGAAGTGGACCCCGCCCACCGTGAAGGAGTAGTAGTTGGGGCCGAAGAACGAACGGTAGAGCCGTTTGCCGTAACCCGGATGCCGCTCCGAGACGAGCGACTTGTGCCGCTCGATCCCGAAGATCTCGTGATTGCCGGGAACCAGATGCACCGGCACCGGGAATAAGGCCAGCTCCCGTTCGAACAGCTGATAGTACCCGCGCGCTTCGGCCTCGGGCACCCGGAGCGCGTCGCGCACCAGGTCGCCCGAGATCAGGACGAAGGCCGGCTTCAACGAATCGACCAGCGCCCGGAGCCGGCGGAGCCGGTCGACCGTTGCTTCGGAGACGTGGGTGTCCGAGGCGTGGACGAAGGTGAACGCCCGGGCCAGAGTGGTCGGCGTCAGCGGAAAGTCCGCCCCGCCGCCCGCGGCGGTTCGCCAGAACGGCCCGCGCACCTGGTAGCCGTCCGGCTGAGACACATACACCACGCCGTACCCCGCCGCATCGATCGCGAAGCGGCCATCTCCGTCGGTCCGCGCCAGCGAGATCTGGTCGGAGACGGCCACACCGGCCACACCCGGTTCGCCCGGATCGCGGGAGCCGTTGCCATTCCGGTCGACGAAGACCGACCCCACCACCCGGACCGGGGTAGCGACCCGCTCGGCGGGCTGAGCCACGAGCCCGCCCGCGACGAGCGCCAGCGCCACCAGCGGGGCCGCCAGGGCCGCCATGAACCGCCGGGCTCGATCAGGGGCCGGCCCCGGCGACCGGGGTCCCTTGCCGCCCGGGACCGGGACCGTTTCGAGCGCCACGAAGATCGGGCCGGGGCCACTCAGCACCGTGGTCAGGTGCTCCTCCCAGTCGGCCAGTCTGGAAAACCGATGCACGGATCGGAACCCGGCCGCCGAGGCCAGCGCGGAGTAGTCGATCGGATCGCCGCCGGCGCGCCCCGCCGCCGAGCCTGGAGTGGGCTGCGCCCCGGTGACCTCGTAGGCCCCGTTGTCGCAGACCACGATCACGAGGTTGGCCGGCGCTTCGGCGGTGATGGTGACGAGCGACCCGAGATTCATCAGCATCGATCCGTCGCCGTTGAAGACGACGACCCGCCGATCGGGGCGGGCCATGGCCAGACCGAGCCCTAACGACGTGGCCTGGCCCATGCTCGAGGGCACCAGGACGAAGTCGAGCGGATGGAGCGGACCACCCGCCATCCAGTCGCGAGCCGGCCCCATCGTGGTGACGACCACGTCGCGGTCGGAGCGGACCGACCGGAACGCGGCCAGGGCCTCCGGCAGCGGGATCCGCGAGCGGCTCATGCCTTCCCCTCCGCGATCAGCGCCACCCCCGGTGTTCCAGCGGCCCGGCAATCGTACAGATGCTCCACGGCCGCGTCGTACTGGTCGGGGTCGGTGATCAGGAGCGCGTGGAAGCCCCAGGCGTCCAAGATCGGTTCAGTAAAGACGAGGCAGGTGTCGCCCGGGAGGGTTTCCTGGTTGAGATAGCTCCGGTATCCGATGACGGCCGGGATCGGGAGCTTCCAGTCGTGGAGCACGTTCCGGAGCGCATCGCCCGACTCGAAGAGTCCGGTGCACTGGATGATGACGAGCGGGGTGGCGCCGCCGAGATGGAGACCGGCGGCCACCGCCCACGCTTCGCCTTCGCGACAGACCCGGATCAGCCGGACCCCGGGCGTCGAGACGATCGTCTCGGCCCAGGGCCCGAGCGTGCTGTCCGGCACGGTCACCACATGCGTGATGCCGAGTCGGCGCAGCAACGCCACGATCTGATCGGGGGCAAACAAGGTCAGGGCACCTGGCGGCGGAACTTGGCGAACCAGCCCTCCACCGTCGTCACCTTCGACGCCTCGTGACTCGGCCGCCGGCGGATTCCATGTGGCTCTTCCGGAACCCGGACTAGGACCGACTCCACGCCCCGCATCTTGAGCGCCTTGTAGTACTGCTCCGACTCCGACATCGGGGTCCGGAAGTCTTCTTCGCCGGTCATGATCAAGGTCGGCGTCTTCACGTTCTTGACCACCGAGAGGAGCGATCGCTTGGCGTAGTTCTCGGGATGATCCCAGGGAAAGCCCGGGAACCAGTTGTTGACCGACGACGACGACATGTCGGCGGTCAGCGAAAAACTCTCCCAGTTGATGACCGGGTAGAACGCCAGCGCGGCCTTGAACCGATCGGTGTGGCCGATCATCCAGGCCGTGAGCACTCCGCCGCCGCTGCCGCCGGTGACGAACAGGTTGTCGGGATCGACGTAGCCCTTGGCGATGACCGCGTCGACACCGGCGTTGAGGTCGAAGAAGTCGTCGCCCGGGTAGGCGTGATGGATCAGGTTGCCGAACTTCTCGCCGTAGCTGGTGCTGCCCCGTGGATTGGTGTAGAGCACCACGTAGCCAGCCGCGGCCATCAGCTGCTTCTCTTCATCGAAGCGATCGCCGTAGTTGGCGAACGGTCCGCCGTGAATCTCCAGAATGAGCGGGTATTTCCGGCTGGGATCGAAATTCGGCGGCTTGATGATCCAGCCGTGGATCGGGAGGCTGTCCTTCGAGGACGGATACCAGATCTCTTCGACCTGACCCAGGGTTCGGATCGCCAACAGGTCCGCGTTGATGTCGGTGATGGTCTTCGACGCGGGCGTCGCGGAGGCGGGCACGGCCGCGCGCACGACGGCCACGTCGGAGGGCTCGAGCGGCGTGCTGCGAGAGTAGGCGATGCTCCCATCGCGCGCCACCGAGTAGCTCCCGCCGGCGTACGCGGACGTTCCCCCGCCGAGATCCTTCGCGACGACCCGGTAACTCCCGTCGAGGGCAACCAACGCGACCTTGGTGTTGCCCCGATCGTCGAGCTGGACGTAGACGCCCTTTCCGTCGGCGGTCCACACCGGGCTCCCCACGCTGTTGTCGATCTTGGTCGAGAGGACCCGCTTGCCGGATCCGTCCCGGTTCATCAGGTACAGCAACGTGTTCTGGTAGCCCTGCTTCCGGTCGTCGTAGCCGGTGTACGCGATCAGCCGACCATCCGGCGAGACGGCGGGACTCTGATCGGGGCCGAACCGTTCGGTCAGCCGACGGAGCGCGCCATCCTTGACCGAGACCGCGAACAGCTCGGACTCGCGCGAATTCCATTCCGGATTCTCGCCCCGACGGGCCGGGATGATCAGTTCCGTCCCATCCGGCGTCCAGGCGATCGCCCCCCCGCCGAACGGCATTCCGCCGTGGTGGTGATCACCACTGGTCAACTGGCGGGCCGTGCCACCCTCTGACGGAACGACGAAGAGATGGACGAACCCGGTGGGCACCTCGCCGACCCCGTCGTACCGGAAGACGAGCCGGTCGGTGTACTTCGGCGGCGCCGCCCAGACCGCGCCGGGCGGCGGCGCGATCGGCTGTCCCACCACCAGGGCCGGCTTCGGCACCAGCGCCAGGAACGCGATCGACTTGCCGTCGGGCGACCAGGTCAACGTTCCCGGCGGATTGGTCAGCCGAGTGACGGGCTGGGTCATCCCGCCGTCCATCCACCGGACGAAGATCTGGGGCGACCCTTCTCGATTCGAGAGATAGGCAATCCGCTTCCCGTCCGGCGACCAGCGGGGCTGCGATTCCGCGACCTTCCCGGTGGTGAGCGGGCGATGATCGGTCCCGTCCGCCCGAACCAGCCAGAGGTTCGAGTATCGCCGGTCCGTCATCACGTCCTGCCATTGCCGGACATAGACCACCCACTGCCCATCGGGGGAGATCTGGGGATCGGCGGCGTACTCCAGCTGGAAGATGTCGGCCGGGGTGAGCCGTTGCTGAGCGGCCGCCGGGGCCACCAGCAGGGCAAGCGCGGCGAACGCGAGTCGGGATCGCATCGGAAGACTCCAGTTCGGTGGTGTTTCGGGGACAACGGATGATACGGCACGGGGGGGCGGGATGGCAGGGGGGGCCGGCACGCGCCGCGCCAATGGCCCGAGATGCACGGAATCCCGGGCCTGCGCCCATTCAGGCGGGAGGTCCCGGATCAGCAGTATTTTGAGGGGCTGACCTACCGGGAGAACGGATGCGGCTTCGATCGATCGTGGTGATGGTGGCAATGGCGATGCCCCTGGCGTCCCCAGGCGTGGCGCAAGACCGGCCCGCCCGCCTGACCGAGGAAGACTATGCCCGCGCGGAGCGAGCCCTCGCGGCCACCACGCAAGCCTTGGTGACCGGCCAACCCGTCCGCCCGACCTGGCTTGCCGATGGCCGGTTCTGGTACCGGGCCCAGCGCGGCGCCGGAGCCGAGTACCTGATCGTCGACCCGATCCGAAAAACCCGCGGCGCCGCCTTCGACCCGAGCAAGGTGGCCCAGGCCCTGAGCCGGGCGGCCGACACCACGATTGCCGCGCCCACCCTTCCAGCCGTCGAAATCAGCGCGACCACGACCGGGCTCCAGCTCGGCTTCGAGATCGGCAACCGCCGGTTCCGCTGCGACCCCGCGGGAGTGCGCTGCGAGCCCGCGCCCCGGGTGCGTCCCGACCGAGCCTCGGTGGCGTCGCCGGACGGCAAGCAGGCCGCGTTCATCCGGAACCACAATCTCTGGGTGCGCGACCTGGCCACCGGACACGAGCGGCCCCTCACCACCGATGGCCGGGAAGACTACGGCTACGCCACCAACAACGCCGGCTGGGTCCGGGGCCCCAACCCGGTCCTGGTCTGGTCGCCCGACTCGAAGAAGATCGCCACCTTCCAGCACGACGCCCGGAAGGCCGGGATGATGTACCTCGTCAACACGGCCGTGGGTCACCCGACCCTCGAAGCGTGGAAGTACCCGCTCCCCGGCGACAGCGCCATCTTCACGATCGAGCGGGTGGTCATCGGCGTCCCCACCAGCCAGACGGTCCGGTTCCAGATGCCGGCCGACC
>CADEGB010000173.1 GCA_902826755.1 uncultured Gemmatimonadota bacterium | reverse complement strand
GGGCAGGATCCGGTTCTTGGCGAGGCAAACATGTTGACCGCTGGAGGGGCAGGGCCCGTGCCCGTCTTGCGATCCCGGTTCCGGGGGAGGAGATTCCGTCACCCCCATAACGAGGCCACCGGTCATGACGTCGCGACGCCGTTTCGTATCGTCGGTGCTGGGCGCGTCCGCGGTCCTTCCCGCCTTCAAGTCCGACGCGTTCCGGCGGGTACTGACCGCCGCCGAGCGGGGGACCGGCGCGGCCGACGACGAGCGGTACTGGGGGGAGATCCAGCGGGCGTTTGACAACGACCGCACGATGATCAACCTCAACAGCGGCGGAGTCTGCCCGACGCCGACGCACGTGCTCGACCAGATGATCCGGGACCTCCGGTTCTCGAACGAGCTGCCGGTCAACCACATGTGGTCGGTGCTGGAGCCCCGGATCGAAAGCGTCCGGCGGGATCTGGCGGAGGATTTTGGCTGCGATCCGGAGGAGATGGCGATCACCCGGAACGCCTCCGAGGCCAACGAGACGATGATCTTCGGCCTCGACCTGGCCCGCGGCGACGAAGTGATCGTGACCAATCAGAACTACGGGCGGATGCTCACCAGCTGGGACCAGCGGGTCCGCCGGGACGGGATCGTGGTCAAGCCGATCTCGTTCAAGGTTCCGCCGCCGTCACAGGAGTATCTGGTCGACCAGTTCCGGGCGGCCATCACCCCGCGGACCAAGGTCATCGAGGTTACCCATATCACCAACCTGACCGGTCAGATCATGCCGGTCAAAGAGATCGTCGACCTGGCGCGCCCCCTCGGCATCCAGGTCTTCGTCGACGGGGCCCACGCCTACGCCCATTTCCCGTTCCAGCTGGCCGATCTGGGGTGCGACTACTACGGCACCAGCCTCCACAAATGGCTGCTGGCACCGATCGGCACGGGCTTCCTGTTCGTTCGGAAGAATCGGCAGAAGGCGCTCTGGCCGCTGATGGCCGCGCCGAAAGAGATGGACGAGAACATCCGGAAGTACGAAGAGATCGGAACCCACCCGGCCGCCAACCACAACGCGATCTCGGTGGCGCTCACCTTCCATCGCTCGATCGGGGCGGAGCGGAAGATCGCCCGGCTTCGCTACCTCCGGGACCGGTGGGCCAAGCGCCTGCTGGCCGAAAGCCCCCGGATCAACATCCCGACCCCGCTCGACAGCCCCCACGCCGGCGCCATCGCCCTGGTCGGGGTGGCCGGCCTCGACGTCGGAAAACTCCACGCCTGGCTGCTTGGCACCCATCGGATCCAGACCGTGGCGATCGTCCACCCGGAATTCAGCGGACTCCGGATCACCCCGAACGTGTTCACGACGATCGACGAAGTCGACCGGTTTGCCGACCGGATCCTCGAGGCGGTTCGGAAGGGCCTCCCGAACGCGTGACGGTGGCGGGGGCCTGGACCCACGGGCCCCAGTGGCAGGCTACCCGACCCGGTACCGGAGGGCGGGGTTCAACTGGTCGCGCAGCTCGTCGACGTTGACCACCCGAAGCGCCCCGCGCTCGTAGAGATACTCGACATGAGCCCCGATCTCGGTCAGGGCCAGCAGCACGTTCCAGCCGGTCAGTCCCCGATACATCCGATCGGACAACTCCTGAATGGTCAGCCCCCCGGGCTCGGTCAGGATGCCCGCGATCCGATCGAGTTTCCGCTCGTGATCGGTGCGGATCTCCTCGAGCCGGTCGTAGAACCGCTCGATCGGCTGCTCATGACCGCCTAACGCCAGTCGGATGCCGTCCACCCGGCCGATCCGGGCCAGCGCCTCGAGATAGTGACCGAGCCCGGTCCAGGCGGTAATGCTCTCGGGATTCTGGTGCGGCGTGGTCCGCGGCAGCACGTGGTCGGCACTGAGCAGCACGTCGCCGATCAGGAGGCAGACCTGTCCCGGGCAGTGCCCCGGCGTGTGAATGACCCGGATCCCGTCGAGTTCCTGTCCGTCGAACAGGGTGAAATCGACCCGGACGCTCCGGACGTGCTGCTTGCCTTCGCCGTAGAGTTCGAGCAGGCGGGCCCGGCGCTCCGGCACGACCCCGGCCTGTTCGAGGTAGAAGCCCATGGCCTTGGTGGCCACCAGCACCCGCTCTTCGTACGACACCAGGACCCACTTGTCGAGTTCGTGGATCCCCACCTCGGCCGTGATCGGCCCGGTGACCTGGGCCAGGCCGCCGAAATGGTCCATGTGGCCGTGGGTGATGATGACCCGCTCGACGTCCCGCAACCCGAGGGACTCGCCGAACTCCCGCCGGATCGCCTCGAAGCCCTCAAAAATGTGCCGGGTGGAGTCGCCGTAGCCGCTGCCGGTATCGACCAGGGTGACTGGTCCGGCCCCGACCAGCAGATAGCAATGCGCCACCAGGCCGGGGAACGCCTGACAGGAGATCCGGTAGATCTTCACCCCGGTGCTGGTGGTGAAGCGGGCAACCGGCGGCAATGACATTACGGGGACCTGAGATCGAAAGGGTCGGCTCAACGAACCGCGGCCGAAAGCTGAGCTGCCTCCGGCCGCGGCGACACGGACGTGGTCTGGATCAGGCGGCGGCGGTTACTGGCTGGTGTCCTCGCCGGGCCCACGCCTCGGGCCCGTGCTTCTGGAGCATCCGGTGATGGGACCGCACGGCCGCCATCAGGGTCGGCTGCTGGTAATACGGCACCCCGTGCCGGAGGGCCACCCGCTCCACGATCGGGCTGATCGCGGCGTAATGACAGGAGCAGACCTTCGGGAAGAGGTGGTGCTCCACCTGGAAGTTGAGGCCCCCCACGTACCAGGTCAGCGGGGCGTTGTCGCGCGCGAAATTGGAGGTGGTCTCCATTTCGTGGAGGAGCCACTGATGCTCCATCCGCCCCTTGTCGTCCGGCGCCGGATACTCCGGCCCCTCGACGACGTGGGCCAACTGGAAGATGACCCCCAGGATGAACCCCGCCACCAGATGCATGGTGACGAACCCGATCGCGAACTGCCACCAGGTCACGTTGGTCAGAACCACCAGGGGCAGCACGATGGCCCAGCCGTAGTAAATCACCTTGGTCAAGAAGAGATTGGCCCACTCGAGCGGCGGGTGCTTCTTGTTTTCGTAGGGCCCGAGGTTCTTCTGGAAGAAGTACTTGAAATCCTTGACGAACACCCAGAAGATCGTCGACAGCCCATATGCGAAAAAGGCGTAGTACGGCTGGAACTTGTGGACAGCCCGAAGCGGCGCGCTCGGCGAGAGCCGGAGCAGCGGCGAGACGGCAAGATCCTCGTCGACGCCCTCGATGTTGGTGTAGGTGTGGTGGATCACGTTGTGGGTGATCTTCCACATGTAGCCGTTGGCGCCAAGGAGGTCGAACAACCAGCCAATGGCGGCGTTGACCTTCGGGTTGTCGGAGTAGGCGCCGTGCAGGGCGTCGTGGGTGACCGCGAACCCGATCCCCGCGAACCCGATCCCGGTGAGGACCATCAGACCCATCATCGGCCAGAACGACGGGTCGAACACCAGCAAGGTGGCGTAGCTGCCGAAGGTCAGCGCCACCAAGGCCACGGTCTTGACGACCATCCCGAGATTGGCCTTCGACGAGATGCCTCGGGTGGTGAAATATTCGTCCACTTCCCGCTTGACGTCCCGGACGAATGCTTCGGCGTCGCGGGCCGGAAAGGTTATTCCCGTCGTCGTCACAGTCCGTTCATGCTTGAGAGTTGCGGTCATCGGACTCATTTCCGGGCTATTGGCGACCCGTGGAGGTTCGATGCAAATTGCACCCGATCCGGTCGACCGGCAAGCCTGACCGCCCTCCACCCCAGAGAACGATGAAGACCTCCCTAACGTGGCTGCTTCCCGCCGTGCTCCTGGCCGTCCCAGTCCAGGAACCAGCCCCGATCCGAGGCTTTTCGGCCGAGGGGGCTCGGGCCCAACGCACCTGGGAGGCCCGGTTCCAGTCCATCCCCTCAACCGACAGCCTCCGCTCCTATCTCCGGACCCTGGCGGCGCGGCCTCAACACCTCGGATCACCGTACGGGAAGACCAACGCCGAGTGGCTGGTCCGGACCTTTGCCAGCTGGGGCCTCGACGCCCGGATCGAGACGTTCGAGGTCCTGTTCCCGACGCCGAAGGAGCGGCTGCTCGAGATGGTGGCCCCGACCCGGTTCGTCGCCAAGCTGCGGGAGCCGCCGGTCCCGGGCGACAAGTCGAGCACCCAAACCACCGAGCAGCTGCCCACCTACAACGCCTACTCGATCGACGGCGACGTGACCGGCCCGCTGGTCTTCGTGAACTACGGCGTCCCAGCCGACTACGAGGAACTGGCCCGCCGAGGGATCTCCGTCAAAGGCGCCATCGTGATCGCCAAATACGGCGGGTCCTGGCGCGGGATCAAACCCAAGGTGGCCGCCGAGCACGGCGCCATCGGTTGCCTGATCTACTCCGACCCCGCGGACGACGGATACGGCCAAGGTGACGTCTACCCCAAGGGACCCTACCGTCCCTCGGACGGCGTGCAGCGCGGCAGCGTGGCCGACATGCCCCTCTACCCCGGCGACCCCGGAACCCCGGGCGTCGGCGCGGTGCCCGGCACCCGGGCGTTGCCGCTCGATCAGACCGAGACCCTGACCAAGATCCCGGTCCTCCCGATTTCGTACGGCGATGCCCTGCCACTCCTCTCCGCCCTCGATGGCGACGTGGTCCCACCGAGCTGGCGGGGCGGTCTCCCGATCACGTACAAAACCGGGCCCGGCGCGGCCCAGGTCCGACTCAAGCTGGCCTTCGACTGGAAGCGGGTTCCCCTCTACAACGTGATGGTGACCATTCCGGGCACCGACGCGGCCGGCGAGTGGGTCCTCCGCGGCAATCACCGCGACGGCTGGGTCAACGGGGCGGAAGATCCGCTCTCCGGCCTCATCGCCGAGATGGAAGAGCTGCGGGCCTTCTCGGTCCTGCTCAAGGAGGGATGGAAGCCCCGGCGCACGATCGTGTACGCGGCCTGGGACGGCGAGGAACAGGGTCTCCTCGGCAGCACCGAGTACGTCGAGACCCACCGTGAGGAGTTGGTGGCCAAAGCCGTGATGTATCTCAACACCGACTCGAACGGCCGCGGATTCCTCGGGATGGGCGGCTCCCACCTCCTCGAACGGTTCATCAACGACGTGGCCCGGGACGTCACCGACCCCGAAACCGGGCTCTCGGTCTGGAAGCGACTCCAACTGGGCACCATCGCGGAGGGCGGCCGGGCCCGCGCCGAGGCCCGCGGAAGGCCCGACCTCCGGATCAGCGCGCTCGGGAGCGGCTCGGACTTCACGCCGTTCCTGCAGCACGCCGGAATCGCCTCCCTCAACCTCGGCTTCGGGGGCGAAGGTGGGGACGGGATCTATCACTCGATCTACGACAACTTCGAACACTTCACCCGGTTCAACGACACCAACTTCGTCTATGGCCGAGCGCTGGCCCAGACGGTGGGCATCGCGGTGATGCGGATGGCCGGCGCCACGCTCCTGCCCTATCAGTTCGGCGCCATGGCCGACACCTATGGCGGCTACGTCGATGAACTGAAGACGCTGCTCGGGGCGCGTCGGGATCAAGCCATCGAACGAAACCGACAGCTCGACGAAGGCGTGTTCCGCGCCACCAACGACCCGCGGTCGCCGCGACGAGCGCCGGAGCGAGCCGACGTGCCGCCGCATCTGAATTTCGCTCCGCTCGACAATGCCGTGACCGCCCTCCGGGCGGCCGCCGAACGATACGACGGAGCGGCCGGCACGGCCCGACTCGACCAGATCCGCGCCGAGGCCAACGGACTCCTCATCCGGGTGGAGCGCGCCCTGGCCAGCCCGACTGGCCTTCCGCGGCGACCCTGGTACCGACACCTGATTTACGCCCCGGGGTTCTACACCGGCTACGGCGTCAAGACGATGCCGGGCGCCCGGGAAGCGATCGAGCAGGGGTACTGGGCCGAAGCGGATCGGGAAATCGGTCGAATCTCGGAACGGCTGATGGCGGCGGCCGAGTTGATCGATCAGGCCCGCGCCACGCTGGCCCGTTAGGCGGACTCCGACCTCGGCGCCGGGGCGGGGTTCCGCGCGGCGCCGAGGCCGGCTTGCCGGCCGGTGGCCCAGGCCCAGCTGAAGTTGTGGCCCCCGATCGGGCCGAAGGCGTCGAGCAACTCGCCGCACAAATGAAGGCCGGGCGCCCGCCGGCTCTCGAGCGTGGCTGGCTCGACCTCCCCCAACCCCACCCCTCCTCCCGTCACCTCGGCCTTCTGATATCCCTCGTCGCCGGTCCACGGGAGAGGATAGTCGGCCAGCAGCCCCACCAGCCGAACGCGTTCCTCGCGGGTCAACTGTGCCAGGGTCCGCTCGTCCGGAATGGCCGCGTCGCGCCGGAGGGCGTCCGCCAGACGATTCGGAAGGGCGGAGCGGAGCACGGTCGCCACCGCCTGCTTCGACTGACCGCGGAGGCGCTCCTCCCAGACGGCGGCCGGCTCCCCGCTCCAGGCCACCCGCAGGTCGGCCCGCGGATCGCCGAGCAGCCGCGAGCGGGTGGCGAGATGCGAGACGTCGAGCACCGCCGGCCCGGAGTAGCCACGATGGGTAAAGAGAAACCCGCCGGTCGAGGCTGCGGCCTCACCACCGCGTCGTCCCCGCACCGTCACCCCGAGCGACACGCCCGCCAGCGAGGCATGGACCGCCGGCGTGGCGAGCAGCGGTGTCAACGCGGGGTAGGTGGGGTGGATCAGGTGGCCGAGCTGCCCGGCCAACTCGAGGCCGATGCCATCGCTCCCGGTGTTCGGCACGCTGAGACCGCCGGTGGCGAGGATGACCCGGTCGGCCAGAATCGGCCCGCCGTCGACACCGAGCGACCAGCCGCCGGTGGGCCGCGGCTCGAGGCGCCGGACCGTGACCCCGAACCGGATCTCGCCCCCCGCCTCCCGAACGGCCGCCAGCAACCGGTCCCGAACCTCGCGGGCCCGATTCGACGATGGGAACAGCTTGCCAGTTTCCGGTTCGAGTGCCAGTGGAATCCCGAGGTCGGTTTCGAAGAACCGGCGCTGATCGTCCAACGGCCAGGCCCGGAGCAAACGGCCCATGACGGGGCGCGACGAATCGGTAACGAACCGGCGCTCGGCCTGGTCCGAAGGGAGGATGTTGCAGCGACCGCCACCGCTGATCAGGATCTTTCGACCCCCGTCTCGGGTCCGCTCGAGCACGGTGACCCGTGCCCCGGCCCGCGCGGCGTGGATCGCGGCCATCAACCCGGCCGCACCCGCGCCGACGATCGCGACTCGGCTCACCCCGGTTGCCGAAGGGACGCCGAGTAGGCGCGACCGAACGGATCGGTGGCCTCGACCCGGATTTCCCGCGCCCCGGCGGCGATCGGGGCGTAGAAGAGGTGCCCGGTGGGGACCGGATCGACCCACCCACGCTTTGCCGGCAGCTCCTCCCCGGCCTGGGTCTCGACGGCCAGCGGATCGAGCCCGATCCGGCGGGCCATCGCACCGCGGCGCTCCCCGTTCTCGTACCAGACCACCGTCCACCCCGGCTCAAACGCCCAGACGTTGGCGACGAACTCATCCGGTGCCTTCGGATCGGCGCCGCGAGGATAGAGCCGGATCTGGAAATCGGGCGACTGGCCAGTGGCCTGATAGCGCCACCGGATCTCCTCGCCGTTCACCTCGTGGACGGCATACCCGTTCGGCGTGCCGTCGTAGCAGATCGGCCCGGTCCACCAGCCACCGCACACGGCCCCGAGGTTCCGCTCGAACACGCCACCCGTGGTGGACCAGTCGCTGTCGTGGATGTGGCCGGTCAGGATGGTTGTTCGGTACGGCGCGAGGAGCGCGTACACGGCCTCCCGGTTGGTGACGTAGTTGCCGACCGGTGGCCTGGCCTGACCCGTCCGCGCGCTGAGGTTGCTCAGGAAGGGAATGTGGGCAAAGACGACGACCGGCCGGCCGCGTTCCACGTGCGCCAGGTCCGCCGCCAACCAGGCCAGCTGATCGTCGTCGACGTACCCGAGATATCCGTCACCGTACCACAGCACGTCGTCGAGGACGAGATAATGAACCCGCCCGCGGTTGAACGACCAGTATCGCGGTCCGAACCGCCGCTCGAAGGTCTTGGTCGACCGGCCGTCGCTCCGCTGCTCGAGGTCGAGATCGTGGTTGCCCACGACCTGGACGAACGGGACGCCGACTTCGCGGACGGCGGCCTCGTAGTCGTCGTAGAGGCCGAGCTTGTCCCACATGATGTCACCCGCGGCCACCGCGAAGGTTGGCAGGGCGCCAAGGCTCTGGATGGTTCGCCGAACGTCGGGAACGGTCTCCCGCCGGAACCAGGCCATGTCAGCCTGGTCCTGGGTCTGGATGTCGGCCAGGGTCAGGAAGGCGTGGCGTTCGTCGCCGCCCGGGATCGGATCGAGGTCGAAGGCCACGGCCATCTCGCCCGCCGGGTTGGGGGCCAGTCGGACAAAGCTCCGGGCAGTCCCGGTCGGATGGGTTGGCATCCGGTACCCGCTGGGCGTCGAGAGCGACAGATAGCGGTGGGAGAGGTCGGTGGTCAGGTCGAATCGACCCTCCCGATCGGTGGCCACCACCGTCCGCCCGTCGCTCAGGGCCACGCCACCGAGGCCGCGGCCCCCGGACGCCACCCGTCCTCGAACCCGGACCGAGGCGGAGGGCAAGACCCGTCGGGGCAACGGGCGATAGGGGTCGCCGCGGAAGGCGGCTGGCAACGCGGCCAGAGCGGCAACGGCGCCAAGAAAATCACGCCGGGGCAGAAGTCCGTCGGTCACGGGGAGCTCCAGTGGGCGGTCGAACCTATTCTATCGAGACCGAATCACCGGAAGAAGAAACGGGTCGGCAACGAAACGGGGTGCCGGCCTGGCTCCCCGTTGGCTGCGCGACCGAACAGCCCCACTGGGGGCCTCAGCCGCGCCGGCCGCCCCGGTCCCGATCTTCCCGCGGGCGGGTCTTGGCCCGCTCGGCGGCGGCGGCCTCGGCCCTCCGGATCATCTTCTCCGGGCTGACGGGGTTGGCGCCGGGCCGGGGAGCCCCGATTTTGAGGACGATTTGCCCGGC
>CADEGB010000172.1 GCA_902826755.1 uncultured Gemmatimonadota bacterium | reverse complement strand
CGATCGCCTACAATCCGATTGGCCGGGCCTTCGAGCAGTGGAAGGGCTATCGGGGCGGGATGGTTTCCCAACTCTGGCTGATCGACACGGCGACCTGGGAGATCGAGAAGATCCCGCAGCCGGCCGGTCGGTCGAATGACGTGGATCCGGTCTGGCTCGAGGCCAACACGATCTGGTTCCGCTCCGACCGGGACGGTGAATTCAACCTTTATCGGTACGATCGGCGGACCAAGCAGGTCTCCCGGGTCACCAACCACGCCGACCTGCCCGTGACAGCCGCCGCCGGCGGCACCGGCAAGATCCTCTACGAGCAGGCCGGGTGGTTGCATCTTCTCGACCCCGCGGGAGGTCAAGCCAAGCGGCTGACCGTCGCGGTGGCGGCAGACCTCCGGGAAACCCGGCCCCGCTGGGTCAAGGGAGTCGATTTCGTGCGGGCTTTCTCGCTTTCGCCGACCGGCGCCCGGGTGGCGGTCGAGACCCGGGGCGAGATCGTCACGGTGCCCGCCGAGAAGGGTGACCCTCGGAACCTGACCGAGTCGACCGGCGCGCACGAACGGAGTCCGGCGTGGTCGCCGGACGGGAGCCAGGTGGCGTTCGTCTCCGACCAGGGCGGGGAGTACCAACTCCGACTGGCTCCCCAGGATGGCAAGGGCGACCACCGGGTCATCCCGCTCGGGGGTGCGGGTTTCTACTTCGGGCTCGACTGGTCGCCGGACGGCAAGAAGATCGCGTATTGGGACAACTCCCAATCGATATTCGTGCTCGACGTGGTCACCGGGAAGTCCACCCGGGTGGCCGGGAACCAGACGTACACGCCGGCCGAGGGGATCACCTACTCTTGGTCGCCCGACTCGAAGTGGCTGGCCTACACCGTCCTCGACCATCCCCTGGTCCGGGCCCTGTACCTGTATGACCCACGGACCGGCCAGTCGACGCGGGTAACCGACGGGCTCAGCGAGGTGGCCGATCCGACGTTCGACCGGGGTGGCCAGTTTCTCTACGTGGTTGCCTCGACGGACGCCGGACCGACGCTCGACTGGTTTGCCCAGAGCTCGGACGGGATGACCCGGAGCCGCTCGATCTACGCGATCGCGCTCTCGAAGGCGGCGCCCAATCCGTTCGCGCCAGAGACCGACGAAGAGAAGCCGGTGGTGCCACCGGACACCGCGCGAAAGGGTCCCGCGCCCGGCTCGGCGGCGGCCCCGAAGGAGACGGTCGTCGATTTCGATGGGATTGCCCAGCGGATCGTGGCCTTTCCGATTGGCGCGGCCGACATCGTCGACCTCGAGGCGGGCGATGCCAACCAGCTGTACTATCTCCGGCGAGCCGACGGCAAAGGTACCATTCGACGCTACGACCTCGCCAAGCGGAAGGATGACGTGGTCATCGCCGAGGCCGACGGGTTTGGTCTCACCCGGGATGCCAAGAAGATGCTCTACCGGCAGGGACAGAACTTCTTCCTGACGCCGGCCGCGCAGCCGGTTGCGGGAGGTGGCCGGCTCAACCTCGCGACGATCGACCTCCGGATCGACCCGCGGGCCGAGTGGGCCCAAATCTTCGACGAGGCGTGGCGGATCAACCGCGACTACTTCTACGCGACCAACTACCACGGCATTGACTGGAAGGCACAGCGTGCCAAGTACGGCGCCCTGATTCCCCATGCCGCCACCCGCGGCGACGTGGATCGGATCATCAGGGCGCTCCTGTCCGAGTTACGGGTCGGTCACAGCTACTTGTCGCCCGGGCCGCGGTTGACGCAGCCACGCGCGATCGGCGGTGGGCTCCTCGGTGCCGACTACGAGGTGGTGGAGGGGCGCTACCGGATCACCAGGATCTACGGCGGCCTCAACTGGAACCCCGGGCTTCGGTCGCCGCTGGCCGAGCCGGGCGTCGACGTCAAACCCGGTGAGTACCTCCTCGCCGTCAACGGCGTCGATCTCAGGCCGCCGACCAACGTCCACGCCCCGTTCGAGAACACCGCTGGGAAGACGGTCGAGATCACCGTCGGCCCGAACCCGGCTGGCACCGGCTCGCGGATCCTGAAGGTGGTCCCGATCGGGAGCGAATCGCCGCTCCGCAACCGGGCCTGGATCGAAGGGAATCTCCGCAAGGTCGACTCGGCCACCGGTGGCCGAGTGGCGTACGTCTACGTGCCCAATACCACGGTTCAGGGCTATCAGTCGTTCCGTCGCTACTTCTATCCGCAGGCCCACAAGGACGCCATCATCGTCGACGAGCGGTTCAACGGCGGCGGCCAGCTGGCGGACTACTACATCGACATCCTCCAGCGGCCGGCGTTGAGCTACTGGGCCACCCGCTACGGCAAGGATCTCAAGACGCCGACGGCGTCGATCCAGGGGCCCAAAGCCCTCTTGATCGACGAGACCGCCGGGTCGGGCGGTGACTACTTCCCGTGGATGTTCCGCCACCAGAAACTGGGCCCGCTGATCGGGCAGCGAACCTGGGGCGGCCTGGTCGGGATCCTCGGCACGCCGGTTCTGATGGACGGTGGCGGCGTGACGTCGCCGAACCTCGCGATCTGGACGCCGGAGGACGGGTACATCGTCGAGAACGTCGGAGTGCCGCCGGACGTGCCGGTGGAGCAGACGCCGAAGGACGTGATCGCGGGCCGCGATCCCCAACTCGAGCGGGCGATTGCCTGGGTGATGGACGAGCTTCGGAAGGCGCCCACGACCGCGCTCAGGCGGCCCGGGTTCCCCGACAAAACCAAGACTCCCTGAGGGGCGCCCCCCGTCAGCGGACCCGCGGCCCGGTCGTCGAGCCATCGACCACGATCGCCGTGGCGCGCCCATCAGCGCCGCGGCGGAAGCCAACCGGAATGGCGGAGCCTCGGGTGAAGAAGCTGGAGTCCGGCTGGGCGAGCAGTTCGACCACGCCGATGGCTCCCACGGGAACGTCGAGCGTGAGCCGGCCGCCCGCGTAGCGAACCACGGCCGGGATCGGCTTTGGCATCCCGGCCTCGAGGGCGTATTCGCCGATCAAGGCCGCCGCCATGGCGGAGTCGATCGGGATCGTGACTCGCTCCTTCGGATGGTGGCTCGGCCACCCGTACTCCGCGGCGAGGCTCGCGAGGATCTCGTCGATCAGCAGGTCGCCGCCGTCGCCGTTGGTCATGACCGCGGCCGCCTGCCCGCGGGATGCGAAGGCGACGAAGACCGCCCGAAATCCTTCGTCCGCTCCTCCGTGCGAGAACTCGAGGTCGGTGCCCGATCCGGACACATGGAAGCCCAGCCCGAAGGCCGGTTCGTCGTCCGTCGCCGCGCCAGGGCCCGGAATGGTGAGCATCTCACGAAACGTGGCCTGGTCGATGATCCGGGCCGACCGCCCGTTCCAGGTCTCCTGGAGCTCGATGGCGAGCCGGACCAGGTCGGACGGCGTGGTCCACAGCCCGGCCGCCGCCATCTCGGGATAGATGAACCACCGACCCGGCACCACCGCGCCGCCGCTCGAATGGCCGCTCGCGGCGTTCGCGGCCAGCGCCGCGGCCGGTGGCTGCTCGTAGCTGCTTCGAGACATCCCGGCGGGAGCAAGAACGGTTTCCCGCATCCAGTCGGGAAAGGGCCGGCCGGTGACGCCGCCAGCCATGACCATCGCCACGGTGGTTCCGCCGCCGGAGTAGCGGGTGATCGCGCCCGGCACCGTGTCGACCCGAATCGCCGCGGTGTTGGCTGGCGGCAGCCCGTCGAGCACTTGGAGGATCGTCGGTAGGGCGGCGCCGGCGGGGTAGCCGGGAAAGCCATGGACGGTCAGACCCGCGCTGTGGCTCAGGATCCGCCGCAGGGTGACCTTCTCGATCGAGGTGAAGCGGCTCGGCGGCACTTTCCAGGTCGTCAGGTATTCGTTGACATCCCGGTCGAGGGTGAGCCGACCGTCCTGAACGAGTCGCATGGCGCCGAGCGCGAAAACCGGCTTGCTGATCGAGCCGGCCTGAAACACCGTCTCGGCGTCGATCGAGTCGGCACCGCCTGCTTGCCGGACACCGAATCCGCGAGCCCAGGCAATCCGGCCGCTGTCGACGACGGCGATGCTGACGCCGGCCACTCGGTGATGCGCCATTCGCTCCGCGAGTGTCCACGTTGCGGGTGGCTCACCGCGGATCGTGGTTCCGGGGCGCAGACCAGTCAGCACCCGGTCGATCCGGGCCTTTTCCGGAGCGCCGGGATTGACCTGCGGCGCGCAGGCCAGCACGAGCCCGAGCCATCCGATGACGACGATACGCATCCTCCGTCCTTTCGCCCCGGCGGTCGGGACGCGCGGCCGTCAGTAAACCAGCCGCACACTCAGGAGATGGAAACCGAACGAGAGCCAGACCGTTTCGAGCATGGCCGCCGCGACCAGCGCGGCACCCGCAACCGCAAACCGGCCGCGGCCCGCGGTCACGATCTGGGCCACGCCCCGGATCGAGAGCGCGGTTGCGCCGAGCGAGATCAGGCCCACGACCTGGATTACGCGGATCCAGACTTCGCCGCCCTCCCGGCTTGCTACCCCGAGGCCGAGGATTGCCGCCCATCCAAGCAGATAGATCAAGCCGATCATCGCGCTGATGCCGGTCGCCCGCCATTCCGGACGGCGCCCGCGGCCGGCTCCGAGCCAGAGCAACACCGCGCCGACCAGGACGACAGCCGCGCCGGCCAGCAGGACCAGATTGAGCCTGGCCCCTTTGGCTGCGGCGATCGGTTGGAGCACGAAGCTGAACAGGTGCTCTGGGACCCACGCGACCACCCGGCCGTCGTCGACCCGCATGAAGAGCCGTTCGGTTCCGTCGACCTCCTGCCAGACGAACGGCCCCACCTCGCGCCAGACTCGAGCCCGGCCCCGCTCGAAGTCGAGCACGGGTGGCGTGGAGATCGTTCCGTCCTCATGCGCCTCAACGACCAGGTTCATCGCGGCTCGCGCGAACAATGTTTCGAGCTCGACGAAGTCACCGGTCCCGCGCCGGGACATCTGGTATTCGCCGGCCACCACCCGGGCATGCTCGCGTGCCGTCGGGGCGGTGGGAACATCGGTTGGCGACGGGGCGGGGTAGTACCGGTCCACGAATTGGCGGAAGAGCGCGGTCCGAAAGAGGTGGCCCGCGCCAAAGAGACCACGAGGGGCGCCACTCCCGTTGAGGATCAGAAAGAATCCGACGCCATCGTCCGGGAGCAGTTTGAGATCGGCGTGAAAACCCTCGATGTCGCCCGGGTGCGAGAGGATCCGGCGTCCGTTCCGGTCGGTTCGGAAGAAGCCAAGCGTGACGGGATGGGCGCCGGGAACCGGCTCGACGGCGGGAGCGTGCATCAGCGCGGTGGTGGCCGAGTCGAGGAGCACCGAGTCGCCGAGGCGACCGTGCCCGAGGTGGGCGAGCATGAACCGGGCGATGTCGGGGCCAGTGGTGGCCAAATGCCCCGAGGGATCGCCCGACGGCTCCTCGTGATCGAGCGCGTCTCGGGGGCGGGGATCGTCCGACGCTTCGTCGTAACTCTCGGCCAGATCGGCCGCCAGGGATGCCGGCACTGGCCGGCGGAAGCTCGAACGAGCCATGCCGAGTCGGGCGAGCACCTGCCGATCGACGTAGTCGACGAACGGTTGGCCAGACGCTCGCTCGACCAGATGCCCGGCGAGCATGGAGCCGTAATTCGAGTAGGCGACGACCGCGCCGGGCGGGAAGATTCGCTCCGGCACCGGGGTGCCGCGGAGGTGGTCGCCGAGCGACCGGGGGCGCTGGTAGGAGCGGAACGCCCGCTCCTCGAAGCCCGCGGTGTGGGTCATCAGGTGCCGAAGCGTGATCGGCGCGCCGAATGGTCCGGGCACCTGGACGTCGGATGACGCGTTGACGTCGCGGTCCAGGTCGAGGCGGCCCGCGGCGACCTGCTGCATCACGGCCGTCCAGGTGAACAGCTTCGAAACCGATCCGACGCTCACTACGGTCCGGACTGGGTCCATCGGCACCCGGCGACGGACGTCGGCGAAGCCGTAGCCCTTCTGAACGAGGACTCGGCCGTCTTTGACGACCACCACGATCGCTCCGGGGAGACTCCCCTCGCGGAGCGCGGTGGGCACCAGGCCGTCGAGCCAGGCGCCGAGGTCCGCACTATCGAGCCGAACGGCTCGCTGCCCGCCGGGACTGTGGCCCTGGGGTGTGACGAGTCCGGTGGCCAGCATGGCGAAAATCGCCGTGATGGAACAGGTCGGCATGAACGACGTTGACGAAGGGGGAGGTCAGAAGGACTGCCAAGCGACCGGGGGGACCGCCGGTACCGTGGTCGCGGACAACGAGTGCCTGACCAAGGTGCCAGGGTTCGCCTTGTTCGTCAACGGGTTCGGGCCCAGCGCGCGCGGTTCCTGGCCCCGTAAAATTGAGGTGTTGCGTGCAGGCCACAGTATGCTGCATCACCGGTTCTGGCATTTCGTTACGTCGGGCCATGACGAGCTGGCAGGGGCGTCGTTCGAGTCGAACGGGACGTCTGATTGGGGGTAATCTCGCCTTGGGGAACGGCCGCGGCTCCATCGGCGCATTTTTTGCATCCCCAGCGCTCTATATTCGGCCACTGGGGGCATCGATCCCAGGATTCGGCCTGAGTCGTGCTATCTCGGTACCCGACGGCGATCGAGGGCTGCGCCGCGACACCGGTCAGGAATTGCAAACGGGGTCGCGTCGGAGCGCCCGCTTCATCATAACGTCCCCCTCATGATAGCTTGAGGATATGTCGACAAGTTTGCGGTTCGTGGTCGTGGGCACTGGACAACAACTCATCGCCTGCGCCGACCGTTTGCTGGCCCGGGGGCACCAGATTCTGGGGGTGGTTTCGGACTGTCCCGAAGTCTCCGCCTGGTCCGGTCATCGGGCCATTCGTCGTGCCGATCACCCGAACACGGCGGAATGGCTGACCACGACCGCTTATGACTACCTGCTGAGCATCGTCAATCACAACCTCCTCTCCCCAGCCGTCCTGGCGGCGCCTGGCCTTGGAGCGATCAATTACCACGACTCGCTGCTGCCGACGTACGCCGGCTTCAACGCCACCAGTTGGTCGATCATCGATGGTCAGGCCGTGCATGGGGTGACGTGGCACGAGATGACGGCCGATGCCGATCGCGGACCGATCCTGGCCCAGGTCGAGATCCCCATCGGCACTGACGACACGGCGTTTTCGCTGGGCGTGAAGTGCAGTGAGGCGGGGGTCGCCTCGTTTGCCCGGTTGTTGGAGCAGCTCGAGTCGGGGACGCTGGAGCGCCGGCCCCAGACCGGCACTGGCAGCTTTCACCATCGATCCGACCGACCGGGCCTGGCCCTGCTGGATTTCTCGCGACCCGCCGCCGAGCTCCACGCCCTGATCCGAGGGCTCAACCTCGGCAGCGACGACAACTGGATGGCCACCCCGAAGGTGGCCCTGCCCGGCGGCTTCCTGACGGTCGGGGACGCCCGTGTCAGCGGGGACCGCAGCGCGCCGCCTGGTACGATCGTCGGTATCACGCAGGGGGCCTTGGCCGTCGCCACCGGCCGGGAAACGCTGGCGATCACCGAGTTCCTCACCTTGGACGGCGATCGGATCGACCCGATCCAGGTCGCGACCCAATTCGGATTGGCGGAAGGCTCGGTTCTCCCGAGCATCGCGTCCGCGTGGACCGACGACTCGGCACGCGGGTTCGACGCCGCGGTGACCAAGTTCGAGCGGTTCTGGGTCCGCCGACTGGCCGATCCGCGCCCCGCCACGCATCCCGCTTTGAGTCCTCAACCGAGCGCCGGATCCGCCACGGTCCATCGGACGAACTGGTCAGCCGCCCTGCTCGGGCTGCCCGAGGAGCAGCGAGGGCCGGTCCTGGTGGCGGCCTTCGCCGCGTGCCTCCACCGGTTGAGTGGCGCGCCCATCCTCGACTTCGTGGTGTCGGCCCAGGTACCGGAGCCCCTTCGGCCGTTCTACGCTCCGACCAACCCGTTTCGGTGCGAAATCGCGGAGGACCTCACCCTGATCGGTTTGGCCGACCAGGTCCGCGCGGAAATTGGCCGGCATTCGACCCGGCTGGCGGTTGCTCGTGACAACGTGCAGCGGTATCGGGAGCGGCGGGCTCAGGGTCGGTCGCGCGAGCCATTGTCGATCGGGGTTCGTTTCGAGTTGCCGGCCGCCGGCCTCGACGCCGCGCTGACCGACGGGGCGCAGCTGGTGCTCGTGGCCACGGCCGCTGGGGCGAGTTGGGTCTTCGATGGGCGGGCCATTTCGGCCACCGCGGTCGCCGAGCTGGCTCGCCGGGTCGACGTGATTGCCACCGCCGGTCTGGCGGCCCCGAAGGAGCCGATGCACGCGCTGTCGGTCCTGCTCGACCACGAGGAGCGGCTGCTGCTCGACGAGTGGCAGCGGACGACCAGACCCTACGAGGGCGACCTCTGCGTCCATCAGGCGTTCGAGCGGCAGGTCGAGCGTACCCCGGAGGCCACGGCCGTGGTCTTCGGCGACAAGCGGTTGAGCTATCGCGAGCTGAATCAACGAGCCAACCAGGTGGCGCTGTCGCTCCGCAAGTCGGGGGTTGGCCCCGAGACCCTCGTCGCCATCTGCGTCGAGCGGTCTCTCGACATGATGGTGGGCCTCCTTGGCATTCTCAAAGCAGGCGGCGCCTACGTCCCGCTCGACCCCGCGTATCCGCGGGAACGACTGGGAATGATGCTGGAGGATTCGAAGGCCCGCTTCCTGGTGGCTCAGAGTCATCTGGTGTCGCGACTGCCGGCGGGGACACTCGACGTCCTTCTGGTCGACCGGATGGGTGGCGAACTCACCCAGCTGGACAACCCGTCGTCGGGGGTCCGTTCGGATAACCTGGCGTACGTGATCTTCACGTCCGGTTCGACCGGTCGTCCCAAAGGGACGATGCTGGAACACCGGAACGTCGTCAACTTTTTCGCGGGGATGGACGAGGCGCTGGGGGGCGGCTCGCCCACGCCCGGCGTCTGGCTCGCGGTGACGAGTATCTCGTTCGATATCTCGGTGCTGGAGCTGTTCTGGACGCTGGCCCGGGGTTTCGAGGTGATCATCGCCCCGGAGTCGGATCGAGCCTCCCTCGAACGGAAGGGAAG
>CADEGB010000171.1 GCA_902826755.1 uncultured Gemmatimonadota bacterium | reverse complement strand
GGCCGGGCCCCTCGGTCGTACTCATCCTGTCCCGAGAACTCACGGGGGTAGAACCAGAACATCGCGGGGAGCCGGGTCCCGGCCTGATATCCCGGCGGCAGGGTGACGTTGACCTTGAACTTGAATCCGTCGGGACGTTCGACCAGGAACGTTTCCTTCGGGGCCTGGGTCAGGTCGGGAGTGAAATCCTGGTTCCGGGTCAGCTGCGTCAGGCGATCGCCGTCGCGGAAGAAGGTCTGGGCCACTTCGGTGGGTGATTCGCGGGTGACGTACAGACGCCTCCCGTCGAGGTCGAGCCACCCGACCGCCCTCTCGAAGACCCGTTCGTTGTCGCTCTGATAGACCCGGGTCTTTTGCCCGGTTCGGAAGGCAATCCGGTCGAGATAGCTCCGGGGCCCCACCGTGAGCGGGTTCTTATCGTACTGGGTCCCGGCGTAGTAGACGGCCTGGCCGTCGGCGCTCAGGGCCACCACCCGGGCGGCGGCGGGGGCGGCGCCGAACCCGCCCCCGAATCCACCCCCGGTCGGGATCAGGCCGTCCCCGAGCAGGAGGGTGCCCGGGTTGGCGTACACGTCGTCGTTCCGGTATCGAGCGAGGGTCAGCTTCTTCTGCGATTCGGCCAGCACCACGGCGTATTCGTGGACGTTAGGCCCCGTTCGTTCGGTGGCGAAGATCACGGTGTGATCAGGCGAGTACCGGACGTTCGAGAGCCGGGTGGTCGATTCGAAGATCGATTTCAAGCGAGCGCTGTCGAAGGGCGCCTGCCACTGGAAGACGCGGTCCTTCCGTCGTGATCGCGGCGCCGCGCCATCGTCTGCGGGCGCGGGGGCCGCGGAGTCGGCGCCCGGCGGGGCCGGCTCCTGCTCGAGGAAGGACAGCCCCTGGCCATCCTTGCGCCAGGCGATCTCGCGCCGGCGGATGTTCCCGTCTCCGCCACCAACCCCGGGGGCGTTCGGGGTGCGGGCGGTGTCGACGCCGAGATTGAGGGGTTGCTCGTCGACTCGGGCCAGGGCCTTGCCGCTCAGGTCCCAGATTTCCCGAATCGTCCCGAAGCTGGACACGGGGACCAGATAGGAGAACGGCTTGACGAGGCGGACCACCATGAGGTGGCGGCCGTCGGGGCCGAGGTCGAATCCGTCGATCATCGCTGGCGTGCCGATCGGGGTCACGGCCCGCGACCTTACGTCCACCAGCGCGAGCTGGCCGGTGGCGTGCCACTCGAGCAGCTCCTGGTGGTACGGAGTGGCCATCAGACTGGCGTACGTCCGGAGCCGGTTCTTGTCCTTTTCTTCGGCCAGCTTGACCTGGGGGCCGGCTGGCACCGTCGGTTCAACGGGCATCGGCGCCCGACCGTCGGGGATCAGGACCACCCCGATCTGGCGACTGTCGGCGGTCCACTCGAACGAGGTGACCAGGGTCGCGAGGACCGGCGTGCGGGTGAGCTGACGGGATTTCCCGGTCGCCGCGTCGGCCACCCAGATGTGGGTCGCGTCCGGGGTGTGCCCGAAGAAGGCAACGCTCGCCCCGTCCGGACTCCAGGTCGCGTCGGTGATGCGGAGCCCGGCGGGAAGCGCCACGACGACAGGCGGGGCCCCGGTGCCCGAGAGAATTTCGAGGCCGACCCCGCTCCGGATGGTCAGGGTCCGGTTCCGGTTGGCGCGATGGTCGACGAAGAGCCCGCCCAATTCGTGGAACGGCTTCGAGAAGACGGCCATCGTGACGGGGCCGTCGCCGATCTCCCGCAGGAACCGGGTCCGATCCGGACTCGGCGCGGCGAGCGAGACGTTGAGGTGGCGCGGCGCCAGAACCGCGCTCGCGATCGGGTCGGGCGGGGCGACGAACCGCTCGGCGCGGATCGTCTCGTCGATTCGGGTCTGATCCTGCCCCGAGACCGGGGCGGCCAGCGCGGCGATGAGGGCGACGGGGCCGGTCAGCCAGGCCCCGAGCCGCCAAAGGGAGTACATCCGGGTGTCCTCCGGGATGGGGGGTGCGACGATGGGCAAAGTACCGCCCCTCCGCGTTCCGCGGCAGGCGGGGTCGCCCTGCCCGGGAGGTTAGCGGCTGAACTGCTCGAAGAGCTGAGTCGTGGTGGGGTCCGGGTGGGAGCCCGTCTCCGCCTGGAGGAGGTCCGCCAACTGGCGATACGACCGACGGGCCTGATCGAGATCGCCAGCCGCTGCCTGGGCGGCCATCAGCCGCCGCCACGCTTCTTCGTGGAGCGGCTGGCGGGCAATGATCCGCCGACAGAGCTCGCCGGCCCGGTCGGGGTGACCCTGATCGGCCTCCCAGCGGGCCAGCGCCAGGAGCGCCTCGAGATAGCGTCGTTCCAGCCGCTCGGCGACGGCGTGGCGCCAGTGACCGGCCGGTTCCCCGGCCAGGAAGTCGCCACCGACCAGGGCCACGGCGGCCCGGAGCCGCTCCGCGGCCTGGGGGCCGTCGCGGGTCGGATCGCCGGCCAGGTCGAGGTCCCGTTCGAAGGCCGTCACGTCGAACGCCACGGTGGTCGGGTCGATAAGGTAGCGATCCTGGTGGACGACGACCCAGTCACCCTCGCCTAACGCCTTCCGGAGACGGTGCAGGGTGACGTGAAAACTGTTCCGCACCTGCGCGGCGCTGGCGTCGGGCCAGAGGGCCGCGCCCACCTGCTCCCGTGACACCCCGCGGGGGTGGCAGAGGAGAAAGACCAGCAGCTCCCGGGGGCGGGCGGATCCCCACGCGGCCGCGTCGATCGGGACCCCATGCCGGAACACCTGGAGCGGGCCGAGCGCCCGAACCCGGAGCGCCGGCTCGAGGGCCCCCGCGGGGGCGGGCGGTGGCGGCACCGGAGCGGCGGCGGGCGACGGGGCGTGCGGGGCGGCTCCGGCCGAGCGGGCCGCGGTCAGGGCGAGGTCGACTGCCTGGTCGAGCGGCAGTGCCAGCCCCTCCCGCCAGTGGGCCTCGAACGAGCTGCCTAACGTGGCGCGGATCCGGTCGAGGGTCCGGTGGTGGTCGTCGAGCTCGGTGGCCGAGAGCGGCGTGGCGTTCCGCTTCCGGAGGGCTTCGGCCGCGCCGATCAACCGAGCGGCCCCGCCGGCGTCGCCCAGCATCAGCACGGCGCTGCCGACCCCCTCGAGCGTCCGGCCGATTCCCCAGGCGTCGCCGAGGCGGGCCAGGATCGGCAGCGACTCGGCGAAGTATCCGAGCGCCGCGGCGGGCCGGCCGGCCGCGACGTCGAACTGCCCGAGCAGGGCCAGAGGATGCGCCATGGCCGGCCGGTGGCCGATCAGGCGGCCAATCCGACTCGCCTCGATCAAGGAGATCCGGGCCAGCTCGAACTCACCCCGTTCGCGCGCGGCCCAGGCCCGCCAGTAGTTGACCAGCGAGTGGATCACTTGGGGCGGGCGCCCTTCGATCAGGGCCAGGGCCTGATCGAGATAGGATCGAGCCGACACCGGGTCGCCCTCGAAGACGAGGCCCGCGCCGATCCCGTTGATCGCGTACGCCAGCAGCTCAGGGTCGTTGGCCGCACGGAGGACGTCGACCGCGGCCTCCATCAGGGGCCGGACCCCCGAACGCCATCCCTGCCAGATCCCGATATGCCCGAGCGCCACGGAGGCCTTGGCTCGGATGACCGGATCCACGGTGGCCGGCTGCGCCAACGCCGCCGTGAGCCGCTGACGCCCCTCCTCGAACGCGCCCCGGGCATACCAGAACCAGTGGAGCGCCCACCCGAGCCGGAGCGCCATTTCGGCGCGGTCGGGACGCTCGGCCGCCCAGTCGGCGGCGGCCCGCAGGTTGGCCGCGTTGTGATTCAGCCGTCGGAACCAGACCGGGTTCGCGGCGCCGGCAAAGACGTGCGGTGCCGCCGTCTCCGCGCCGGCGACGAAGTAACTCGCGTGCCGGGCCCGGAGCCCATCAAACTGACCCGTCGCCCGGATCCGCTCCTCGGCGTACTGGCGGACGGTGTCGAGGAGCCGATACCGGGCCTCGGAATCCGTCGTCTCCAGGACCACGAGCGACTTGTCGACCAGGGTCGAGACGCCATCGAGGATATCCTCGATCTCCAAATCTCCATCGGGGCAGATCGCCTCGGCCGCCTCCATCGAGAAGGTCCCCGCGAAGACCGCCAGCCGCTCCAGCAGTCGCTGCTCCCGGTCGGACAGTAGCGCGAAGCTCCAGTCGAGGGTGCCGCGGATCGTGCGATGCCGCGGCAGCGCGGTCCGGCTTCCGGCATTGAGAAGCCGAAGCGCGTCGGACAACCGGGCGGCGATCTGCTCGGGCGTGAGCACCCGGACCCGAGCGGCCGCCAGCTCGATGGCGAGCGGGATGCCGTCGAGGCGGACACAGATGTCGTGCACCGCGGCCGCGTTCTCGGGCGTGAGGGTGAAGGCAGGCACCACCTGCCGAGCTCGCTCGACGAACAACTGGATTGCCTCGGCCGCGGCCAGGGAAGGCACCAGCCAGGCGGTTTCTCCCTGAACGCCGAGGGCTTCCCGGCTGGTGGCGAGCACCAACAGCCCCTGGCACCGGCTCAGCAGTCGCTCCGCCAGACCGGCCGCCGCGTCGACGAGGTGTTCGCAGTTGTCCAGCACCAGGAGCGTCGGCCGGTCCCCGATCATCCCGATGACGGCGTCGAGCGTCGGGAGGCCCGCGCGTTCGCCGGTCTTCACGGCGGTCGCGACTTGCGCCACCAGCAACGAGGGGTCGACCAGGGGGGCGAGGTCGACCCAGACCAGATCCCGGTCCCCGATCGTTCGGGCAACCAGTTCTCGAGCCAGCCGAGTTTTCCCGCTGCCGCCCGCGCCCGTCAGGGTGAGAAGCCGGGTTCCGCGCTGGAGACGGTCGAGATCGGCGAGCTCCCGCTCCCGGCCGACGAATCGCGTCAGCGCAACCGGGAGGTCGCGAACGGGGGCTGACTCGGGAAGGGGCGCGGCCATCGGAGGGAGCCGGTCAGGACCGGTCGAGGAACCGGGTGACCTTGGTGATCACGGCGTCGAAGGTGCCGTCCCGCCGGACGATGAGGAGGGGGCGGGCGCCCTGAGCCGGCGCGGCCAGTGAGCCGTCGAGGTTCTCGGTTTCCGGCGCCGTGTCCGAGAGGATCACGAGCCGATCCACCCGGCTCGGCTCGAGCAGGGCGAAACCGAGGACCGGAACTCCGAACCGATCTTCGGTGACGATGCTGGTCTGGATCAGGCCAAGTCCATCGAGGAAGTCGGCGAGCCAAGTCGCGAAGTCCTCCTTGGTCGGAATCTGCGCCGGCGCGATGACCCGGAAGTGATCCGCCACCCCGGCAAGCACCCGGGCCGCGAAGCTGTCGGGTTCGATCGCGTCGGTCAGCAACAGGAGCAGCGGCTGGCCGCTGCCGGCCCGGGCATACTCGGTTACCGTCGTGCCGGCCCGAACCGCGGCCCGGAAACTCCCGGTCCGGGTGGGGATTTCGTTGTTTTGGTCGGTCATGGTGTCCTATGATGGCGACCGCCGCTTACCCAGCGCTTACGACCGGGCGGGCCTCACGTCTCGTTCTGGAACGACTGGAACGAACGCTCGATGTCGTCGAACGGGACCGCCCGGGACAACCCGACGAAGGTTCCGTGCTCGGCGATCTCACGTGCCGCGCTCAGGAACCCGGTCAGCGCTGCCCGCGCCAGGGCGCCGCCCACGCTGATCCGCCGGACCCCGGCGCGCGCCAAGGCGGCCACGGTCGTGAAGTCGCCGCCAACCAGGACGTTGACCGGTTTCGGAGCGACGGCCGCCACGACCGCGGCGATATCGGCAGGGGTCCGGATCCCGGGGGCGTAGAGGCAGTCCGCGCCGGCCTCGGCATACGCGGTGAGCCGGCGGATCGTCTCGGCCAGCTCGGGCCGACCGACGATGAAGCCCTCCGATCGACCGGTGAGCAGGATGCCCGTTCCGCTCCGATCGATGGCTGCCCGGGCGGCCCGGATCCGTTCGATGGCCAGTTCCCGAGGGAAGAGGGGATCCGCGGTGTTGCCGGTCGAGTCTTCGATCGACAGGCCGGCGAGTCCGCTCCTGGTGGCGAGCGCCACGTTGGCGGCCACCCCGTCCGGGTCAACCGCAAACCCGCCTTCGAAATCGCCGTTGACCGGGACGGGTACCGCGGCGGCCACGGCGCGGAAGTGCCCGAGCGCCTCCTCGAGCGTCACCCGGTTGTCGGGGCGTCCGAGGGTCCACGCGAACCCGGAACTGGTGGTGGCCAGGGCGGGGAAACCGAGCTGGGCCAGGAGCCGGGCGCTTCCGACGTCCCAGGGGTTGGGAATCACGAAGCAACCGGATTGATGGAGCGTCCGAAACGCGGCGATGCGGGGGTCCGGGGTCATCGATCGAACTTAGCGATCGACCGGCGCGGGGACCACGGGACTCAGGGCCGGCGCGCCTTCGGCTGGTGCCGGTGGTAGTAGGCGGCGGCCTCGGTGCGGTTCGCCACGCCCCGGACGAGGGCCGCCATGCCAGCTTCATCAACCACGCCCTCAAGGACCTCCAGGTCGGGGTCGACCTGTCGTTCCTGACCAAGGCCAAGAAGTACACCTACTTCCAGGCGAAGTTCATCTACTACGCCACCTACCTGTGCGCGAAGATCGGCTACGCCCGATACATCACGATCTTCCGGCAGTTCGAAAAGCACCCGGAACGGCGCTGGCACCCGATCTTCAAGTGGTTCGAGAACTGGTGTCACGATGAGTTCCGACATGGCGAGGCGTTCGCCACCCTGATGCGGGCCAATCCGCACGTCCTGGCCGGCCGGAACCGGCTCTGGATCCGGTTCTTCCAACTGGCGGTCTACGCCACGATGTACGTCCGCGATCATCTCCGGTCGAAGTTCTTCGACGCGCTCGGCCTGGACCCGACCACCTTTGATCTCGAGGTGTTTCGGAAGACTCGGGAGATCTCGAAGCAGTTGTTCCCGGTGATCCTCGACATCGATCATCCGAAGTGCCAACCGCTGCTGGATCGGATGTACCAGAATACCGTCGGGTGGCTCAGACGACGGCGCCGAACAGTCGCCCGACGAGCGCGCTCGCGGCCATCGCGACGGCGCCCCAGAACGCGACTCGGGCTGCCCCTCGGGCCACGGGGGCTCCACCAAGCTTGGCGGCCGCCGCGCCAAGTCCCCCGAGGAGTGAGAGCGAGACGCCGATCACCGCCAGGGAGAGGGTGGTGGGAGCGACCACGACCGCGAGGGCGACTGGAGGGGCTGCGCCTAACGCGAAGGCGCCCGCGGATGCGAGTGCCGCCTGGAGGGGACGCGCCATGGTGCCCTCGGACAGGCCGAGTTCTTCCCGGGCGTGGGTCCCGAGGGCGTCAGCCGCCGTGAGCTGGTCCGCCACCTGGGTCGCCAAGTCGCGAGACAGGCCCCGGGCGACGTAGATCCCGATCAGCTCGGCCCGCTCGGTGGCGGGGCTCTCGGCGAGTTCCCGGCGCTCCCTGGCCAGATCGGCGCTCTCGGTGTCCGCCTGAGAGCTGACCGACACGTACTCGCCCGCCGCCATCGACAGCGAGCCGGCGACCAGGCCCGCGACCGCCGCCACCAGGATGGCGCCGCGACTCGGATCGGCGGCCGCCACACCGACTACCAGGCTGCTGGTGGAAATCAGCCCGTCGTTGGCGCCCAGAACCGCCGCACGCAGCCAGCCGATCTGGGAGGTCCGATGCAGCTCACGATGCGGCAGCGGGGCGTCCTCGCGACCGGAGCTCCGTGAGGCGTTCCAACGACGCTGGGTCAGCCAGGAGGCGGACCAGTGTCTCAGTTTCCTCCGTCATGGCGCGTTCGATCTCCTCCCGATGGACGGAGGTCATGGCCTGCTTGAGGCCGCGGAGCGCGGCCGGTGGCTGGTCGGCCAATCGGCGGGCCAGTGCCTCCGCCTCGGCGCGGAGCCGGTCGCCGGGGACGACCGCGTGCGCGAGGCCCAACTCGAGGAGCCGGCTGGCGCTTTGGTGCTCGCCGAGGATGAACAGCGCCCGGGCTCGCTGCCACCCCACGATCCGGGGGAGGAGCGCGGTGACACCGCCGGTCACGCCAAGCCCGAGAGAGACTTCGGGCAGGAACGCCTTGGCCTGCTCGGCCCAGATCGAAAGGTCGCAGTTCATGACCCACTCGAATCCACCACCGACCGCCCATCCGTTGACCGCGGCGACCACCGGTTTGTCCTGGAACATGATCAACCGGGTCACGGTCTGGACCTGTTCGACCAGCCGCCGGGCGTCGGCCCGCCCGGTGGGAATGCCCTCCCGCAGGTCGTCGCCGGCGCAAAAGGCCCGATCGCCGGCGCCGGTCAGGATCAGGACCCGAATCTCCGGATCCTCGATGCCCCGTTCCAGCGCGGCGATGAGATCAGCGGCCAACGCCGGCGAAATGGCGTTGAGTCGCTCCGGGCGGTTGAGAGTAATGGTGGCGACGGCGTCGCGCCGCTCGAAAAGGACGGTGGTCATGAAGGTCCCGACGTCGGAGGAGGGCCTACGCAGGGAAATCTAACGGCCCGGCGGGGAAAAAAACGCGGCGACTCCGGGGAGTCGCCGCGTCGGGTCCGTCGGGGGATCCGAAATCAGTCGTGGTCGGACGCGCCCGGCGTGCTGGCGGCCACCGTGTCGGCGGGCGGTGGCGGCGGGGTTTCGGGACCAAACAGACCCGGATAGTCCTTGGCCATCTTGGCGCCGTAGAGCGGCTTGTACGCCCCGTTGTGGCAGGTGGAGCACTGAATCTTGGGCCTGTCGCCACGCGGCCCGAGCGCACCATCCGGATGCCGCGCAGAGCGGTGAGCCGCTGCGGGGAGCTCTCGTCGCAGGAGAACCACTGCCGGAGTTGTGGCAGAAGGTGCAGTTGACGCCCAACGACCGGGACATGCGATTCATCAGGCTGTAGGCGTACTCGGTCTGTTTGATCGACGAGCGATTGGAGTCGACCGATGCGAGCGCCACCTGCGACTGGACCCGGACGTCGGTCCGGTCGAGCAGGTGTCGGAGCACCTGGTTCCGATCGGTGAAGTACCAGGGGGCCGTCGGGACCGGGTTCCCCATGTGACAGGTGTGGCAGGTCACCCCGGTCTGGGCCACATGGCCGGTCCAGTTGGTATTGATGTTCCGGGTCA
>CADEGB010000170.1:1940-9113 GCA_902826755.1 uncultured Gemmatimonadota bacterium | reverse complement strand
GGCAGCGGAGGCAGCGGCGTCGACGAGCTGGGCGGACGAGGCCCGGGCCAGCGTCAACGTCAACATCAAGAGGAGGAGAACGCGCATGGACACCGAAGGCCGCGATGATCCGGGAAGATAGCCGCGGGCGACCGGGGAGAATGCGAAGAAGCCGCCCGCGAATGTCCGGTTCGCGAGCGGCTTCGGTTCGGGTCGGCGGCGGACCGCGTTCCCTATCGTCGGATCGAGGGGTTCACCCGCACTCGCTGAACCCGCAGACGTGGCACTTCACGCAGCCCTCGGCGAACTCGAGCTGCGACCCGCAGTCCGGGCAGGAGCCCGCCAGCGTCTCCTGCATGCCGCCGAAGGTCATCTGCTCGTTGCCGCGGACCACCGTCTGGGTGACCGGCTCGATGGCCGAGCCGGCCACCGGGCCCGGGAGCAGCTCCTGCTGGATCCCCTGCTTTTCCTGCATCCACCGCTCGAGGGCAATGCCGACCGCGTCCGGCACCGACATGACCTTGTTCGGGCCGAGGCCCATGGTCTTGTCGGAGCTGATCCCGCGCAGCTGCCGATGGATTTCCCGCATCGGAATCCCGGACCGGAGCGCGAGCGAAATCAGCCGGCCAATGGCCTCCACGTCGGCCATCAGGGCACCGCCCGCCTTGCCGAGGCTCATGAACACCTCGAAGGGCTGGCCCTTGTCGTCCTCGGTGAGGGTGACATAGAGCGTCCCGAGCGGGGTTTCGAGGCGACGGACCGAGCCGCGGAGCAGTTCGGGACGCGACCGCTTCTGGCGCCGCTGGAGGTTCTCGGACTCCAGTTCGTGAACCAGCTTCCGGAGCCGTTCGTTCTCGGCCCGGGTTTCGGCGAGTTCGCCGAGGAGGTCGGCGCTGTCGGCGCGGGGAGCGCCGACGGGCACTCCGAGGTTGACGACCGCGGTGGCGGCGGGCTGTTCAGCGGTGACCATGACGCTGCCGAGATCATCGCGCGCCTCGGCCTTGCCACTCTTGGCCGCGTCTTCCTGGACCTTCTTGGCGGTCGAGCCGGCGGACAGCACCTGCATGTCCCGGCTGCCGTCGCGATAGACGGTGACGCCTTTGCAGCCAAGTTCGAACGCCAGCCGGTAGATCTTCTCGACGTCATCCTCGGTGGCGTGGTTGGCGAAGTTGACCGTCTTGGAAATGGCGCTGTCGTTGGCTTCCTGGAAGGCCGCCTGCATCCGGACGTGCCATTCGGCACCGATCTCGTTGGCGGTGACGAAGACCCGCTGCCACTTCTCCGGCACCTCGGGATGACGGGCATGCCCCGTCTCAGCCACCCGACGGATCAACTCCTCCGAGTACCACCCTTCCCGGCGGGCGATGGCGACGAAATCTTCGTTGACGTCCGGCATCAGGACGCCCGCCTGATTCCGCATGAAGGCCACCGCGAACAGGGGCTCGATCCCGGAACTGCATCCGGCGATGATCGAAATGGTGCCGGTGGGTGCTACGGTGGTGACGTTGCAGTTCCGGAGCCGGCGCATGGGTCGGATCCGCTTGCCGTCCTGATCCCGGGCGCAGGTGGCGTCGGGGCCCCAGATGCTTCGTTCCCACTCGGCAAAGGTGCCGCGGAGGCCGGCGAGGCGCTCCGATTCGATCTTGGCCTCGTGGTCGATGAACCGCTGGACCTTCCGGCCGAGTTCGACCGCTTCGGCGGAATCGTAGGGCACCCCGATCCGGACGAAGACGTCAGCCAAGCCCATGACGCCAAGCCCGATCCGGCGGATCTTCTGGGCGAGGGCGGTGATCTCTGGCAACGGATAGTGGTTGGCGTCGATCACGTTCTCGAGGAAGTGGGTGCAGAGATGCACGACCCGGCGGAGCTGGGCCCAGTCGAGATCGCCATCGTCGGTGACGAACTCGGCCAGATTGATCGAACCGAGGTTGCAGACGTCGTACGGCAGGAGCGGCTGCTCCCCGCACGGGTTGGTGGCCTCGTAGGTGCCGAGATGCGGAACCGGGTTGTAGTAGTTGGCCCGATCGATGAAGAAGATCCCCGGCTCGCCGGTCTTCCAGGCGCCGTGGATGATCCGGGTCCAGACGGTCCGGGCATCGAGCTGACCGACCACCTTGCGGCTGGCCGGATGAAGGAGGTCGTAGGACTCGCCCTTTTCGACCGCCGCCATGAACGCGTCGGTGACCGCCACCGAAATATTGAAATTGGTGATCTTGGTCGTGTCGTCCTTGCAGGTGACGAAGTCCATCACGTCGGGATGGTCGACCCGGAGGATGCCCATGTTGGCGCCCCGGCGGGTCCCGCCCTGCTTGACGACGTCAGTGGAGGCGTCGAACAGGCTCATGAACGACACCGGGCCGGACGCCACGCCCATGGTCGAGCGGACGATGTCGTTCTTGGGCCGGAGCTTCGAAAAGCTGAACCCGGTGCCGCCGCCCGACTGGTGGACAAGCGCCATGGCGGTGAGGGTGTCGTAGATGCCGCTCTTGCCGTTGGAGAGGGCGTCATCAACCGGCAGCACGAAGCACGCCGACAGCTGCCCGAGCGGCCGACCCGCATTCATCAGCGTGGGCGAATTCGGCATGAAGAACCGTTTGGCCATCAGCTCATAGAACGCGTCCGCCAACGCCTCGACCGCCCCGTCCGACGCCCCGTAGCCGCGATCGGCCCCGGCAATCGTCTTCGCCACCCGCCAGAACAGATCCTCGGAACGCTCAACGGGCTTACCCGACTCGTCGCGAACGAGGTAGCGCTTTTCCAACACGGTCATGGCGTTGGGCGACAGTTCCAGGGGAACCCGTGGCGTGGTAGAACCCATGGGCGGTATTCCTCAGACGGCTTGAGTTGTCGGTTGTTTGCGAACGAAGTGGCCTTCGCGTGCGCCACTCGATTTCGTGGCGCGGGAGGAGCAAGCTAGGCGGTTCTCCGCCGTGACACAATACGCGGGAAACTCAAGCAACGACGCGACTAAAGCGTTTGCACATCACAAATCTGCGAACGTCACTTTTCCGGGTCGACCACCGCGATTCGGGCCCGCGCCCAGACGCTCCGATGGCCGTCGTCCGTCGCCTCCAACTCGACCTCGTAGCGACCCGGCTTCAGCCCCCGTCCCGACACCACCGCCCGGGCCCATCGGATCGGTTGGCCGACGCCGATCGGCTTCCAGTCCGCGCCCGACCATACCTTCCACTTCTCCTCCTTGCCGTCGGTCCGCGCCGGTCGCGACCGGATCCGGAATCGGACCCGATCGGTTGCCCCGAATCCGACCAACGCCGCCCCGATTTCCAGCGAATCGGTCCGCGAAAACACCAGGTCCGGACTCACCGCCACCGAGTCGGCCCCGCCAACGCTCCAACGATGCCCCGCCCTGACACTGCCGACCGTCAGGTCAGACAGCCGCGGCCCATCGGCGGCGCCGACCGCGATCGCATCCCGGCCAGCAATCAACCCCCACTGGCCCACTTCGATGGCCACTCGGCTGTCGTACCGCCCCGATCCAACCGGCAACTCTACCTGGGCGCGAAACCCGCCCTGCCCCGTCGACCCGGCCACCGGCGTCAGCGTCACCGTCGTATCCATCGCCGCCGTCACCCCTCGCGCCGTGTCCCAGGCCACCACCCGGACCCGCGCCAGCCCTGCCGAGTCGAGCGGGCCAGCCGAGTCGAGCGCGAACGCCGGAATGACCATGAACACCCGGACCGAGCCGCTGTCCGCCCGCCCGTCAACCGACAGCACCTGGAGCCGGGCCGGCAGATCCCGAAGAAACCGAAGGGGATCCCCGTCCGTGGTGAGCGCCAGGTTCCGACTTGCCTGGCCAAGTTCCCGTTCCCGAATCCGAAACGCCGCCAGCTGTTCGCGCCGACCGGCCACGGCGGACTGATAGAAAGGAGAAAGTTGAGCCCGGGACCGGAGTACCTGGTCGAACAAATTGACGGCCGTTCCCTCGCTGTCGGCCGCCGGCACACCAGCCGGGCCGTCGATCAGATCGAACACGCTCTCGACCACCCGGTAATTGCTGGTATCCGGGCCGGCCACGAAGTGGACGAGCAGGTCCCCGGCGGGGCGCCGATACCGCCAGGACTCGTTCGGTCGAACCTCCGCCGCGCGCAGGGTGGCCCGCGCGTCCGGTCCGCCATGGCGGATCCAGACCGCCACCCGCTGATCATCGCGATTCGAGAAGGTCCGGGCCGTCTCCGCCAGTCGGAGGTAGTGGGCGGTCAATCGATGGCCGTCGGGCTGAAGGTCGGCCCGGTCTCGGCGGGCCCAGAACTGCCGGACGTAGCGGGCGCGCTCGACTCCTCGCTGCCGGTCGAACCCCTCGAGTTCGGCTCCGGTGGCGATCCACGCCAGGTCCGCCCGAAGACTCGCAACCACGGCCGAATCATCGATGGTGGCGGCTTCGAAAAAGGCGGCCGAGCCCTGGTCGTCGTCCGAACGGACCAGCCGAAGGCGGGCGGCTTCGAGGAGGCCGAGCCCGCGGCCACGGGGCGCCGCCGACGCCGATTCGAAAGCGATCAACGCCGCGGTCGTGTCGCCCAAGAGGGCCTCGACCCGTCCGAGCGCCAGAAAGCTCGCCGCCTGCCGATTCCGCCCGACCGCCGCGCGGCGGAGGCCCTCTCGAACGACCTCCGCCGACGCCGGCTTGCCGGCGGCGATTCGATCCCGGGCGAGCTGTTCGGCGGCCGTCGCGAGACTGCTGTCGACCGACACCGCCCGCCCAACGGCTTGGGCTGCCCGCTCGAACGCGTCGCGCGCCAGGAAAGCCCGCCGGCCGATCCGACTGGTATCAGCCCCCTCGCCAAGGCCCAGCTCCGCCCGGGCCCAGCCGAGCCAGGCCGCGCCCCACTGCGGAGCCAGTTGCGTCGTCCATTTCAGTTCGGACGCTGCGCCGGAATACTCGCCCAGCCGGAGCGCGATCAGGCCGAGTCGGATATGGAGAGCGGGATTGGTGCGGTCGCGCCGAGCCCGGCCCATCAGGCCGCGCTCTAACGCTCGGATCGCCTCGTTGTCCGACGCGGCGGCCAGGCTGTCGACGAAACCAGCGAGGGCCTCGCGATCCCGCGCCGGCTGAGCCGTCAGGGGGGCGGCAGCGCCTCCCAGCGACAACAGCCCGACCCAGAGGAGCCCGCGGCCGGGGCGAAAAGTGCGAATGACCATGGCGGGGAGGAGACGACCGACGGCAAGCCGATTCACACCCATTGCGGGCCCCTCACGGCCGACCGGCGATCGTCATCGCTGCAAGGTACACAATGACTATGACTTACAACAGATTTTCCCGGTTGACGCTTGGGCGCGCCGGGACCTAGATTGCGGCGGCCAGGAGTGCGATGAACCATCGACGAAGATTCCTCAGGGACGATCGGTGAAGATCTGCCCCGCTTGCGGCGCCCAATACGGCGACGACGCCGCCTTCTGCGCGAAGGATCGCACCCCGCTCAATACCCCCGGCCGGGGGCTGATCGGGCAGTTGTTGGGCGACCGATATCAGGTCGAGCGAAAGATCGGCGAAGGTGGCATGGGCGAGGTCTATCTCGCCCGCCACGTCATGATGGGACGCCCCTGCGCCGTCAAGGTGCTGAGTCCATCCCTGCTCCGCGATCCCGACGCGGCCGGGCGGTTCAACCGCGAAGCCACCAACGCCAGCCGGATCAGTCACCCCAACGTCTGCGCCGTCTACGATTTCGGCGCCACCGCCGAAGGTCACCTTTATCTCGCGATGGAGTACCTCGAGGGCCGGACGCTGACCGACGCGCTGGCCCCCGGCCCGTTGCCGCTCGAACGGGCCACCGCGATCCTGGCTCAATGCGCCGCCGGCCTCCAAGCCGCCCACGACCTCGGCATCGTGCACCGGGACCTCAAGCCCGACAACGTCATGCTCCTCGACCAGCGCGGCGGCGAGACCGTCAAACTGGTCGACTTCGGAATCGCCAAGGCGGCCACCGGCGACGGCGCGCAGCGGGTTACCCGAACCGGATTGGTCGTCGGCACCCCCGAGTACATGAGCCCGGAACAGCTATCGGGCGACGAATTGGACGGCCGCAGCGATCAGTACTCCCTTGCGCTCGTCTTCTGCCGGATGGTGACCGGCGCCCTGCCGTTCTCGGCCACCTCGGCGCAGGAAACCATGGTCAAACGGCTGACCGAGCGGCCACGGCCCCTGACCGAACTGGCCCCGTCGAAACGGTTTCCCGCGGCGCTGCAGGAGGTGCTCGATAGGGCCCTCGAGCGGAAACCGGACGCCCGGTTCCCCTCGATCGACGCCTTTGCCAAGGCGATCGCCACCGCCAGCGCGCCGCCAGCCTCCGTGGCAACGACCGCCTTGCCTCGGACCGAAGTCGTTTCGCCGCCAAGTCGATCGCGCGCGCCCCTGCTGATCGGCGGTGTCGGGATCGTCGTGGCCGTCCTGGCCGTCGTCTTCTATCAGTCGCGCCAGCCGGCCGACGCGCCGCGCTCCGGGCTCGCGGATTCCGCAGCGTCGGTCGATTCCGCCGCCAGCCCGGCCGCCGCCCCGCCCGCGGTGCCGTCCGACTCGGTCGGGCCCGCGCCGGCCCCGCGCCCGCCGGTCACGCCGCCCCCTCCCCCACCGGCGGGCGCCGATACCACCGCCGCCGACCCCAGGGACGAGGACTTCGATGACCCCGCCCTGGCCGCCCGGGCGGCCGCCCGGGCACGGCTGATCGCCGACAACCCCCGATTCAGCCGGGTTCGCCGGGCCAACATGGCGTTCAACTACGGCTCGCACATCCTCCGGCATGACCGGGCGGCGGCGAAGCGGTATTTTCAGTTGTCGTGCGACCTCGACCCGTTGCCTCGGTGCAGGATCCTGGACCAATTCAAGGACAACCCATGAGCGAGGCCGGCGTCGAGCTCGAAGTCTGTGCCCGAACCGACCTGGGGCGGACCCGCGACCACAATGAGGACACCTTCCTCGTCGCGGACCTGACCCGGGGCACGACCGACTTCATCGAAAACGGCCGGGCCCGAGTCGGCCCGCGGGGTTCCCTGTTTCTGGTGGCCGACGGCATGGGTGGCGCCGCCGCCGGGGAGATCGCCAGCGCGATGGCGGCCGAGGCCATTTTCGACCATCTCCGCAAGTCATGGACGGCCGGCGGAAGTGACTCCAGCGACGAGTTCACCCTCCGGATCCGAGAAGCGGTCGAGGCCGCGAACGACCGGATCCACCGTTACGCGCTC
>CADEGB010000170.1:0-1930 GCA_902826755.1 uncultured Gemmatimonadota bacterium | reverse complement strand
ATCCCGACTCGCGCGGCATGGGCACCACGGCCACCGTGGCCGGCGTCTTTGGCGACCGCCTCCATCTGGCCCAGGTCGGCGACAGTCGGGCCTACCTGGTGCGCGGCGGCCACGCCGCACAGCTGACCCGGGACCAGTCCCTGATGCAGCGGCTGATCGACGCCGGCGAACTGACCGAGGAGCAGGCGGCCCAGAGCGAGCGGCGGAACATCATTCTCCAGGCACTCGGCCCCGACGCCCGGATCCGGGTCGACGTCAGTTTTCAAGACGTGGCCCGCGGCGACACCCTGATCATCTGTTCCGACGGTCTCTCCGGGCAGGTCAAGCGGGAGGAACTCGGCGCACTGGTCGCCGAGCTCGGGGACGTGGAACGGATCTGCGAGCGCCTGATCGCGCTCGCGAACGAGCGCGGGGGGCCCGACAACATCACCGCCGTGGTGGTCCGGTTCGGAGGCAAGCTTCCCGAGGCGGCCGCCGACCTGCATTTCGGCTACCAGCCCTACTCGATCCCCGAGCCGGAGCCGGCCACCGGGTTGCCCGTCGCGCTGCCGCCCGCGCCGGAGCCCGACGAGGCCCTGCCGGAACCGACTCCGATCGAGGACGACGTCCCAACGCCGCCGACTCGGCGCTCCGGGTCTCCGGTGGTGGTCGCCGCCGTCGGCGTGCTCTTGCTCCTGATCCTGCTGGCCATCTTCCTGTTCTTCGCCTGATCCCGTCGCGATAATGTTCGCGCAGTTCCGCTACCTCGACGGGCCGCGGGCCGGTGAGCTGAAGGTCGTCGGCAACGACTTCGCCACGATCGGTCGTCATCCCGGGTCGGACGTCGGCTTCGATCCCGAGCAGGAACTCCAGGTGTCGGTCCGGCACGCGGCGGTCTTCAAGCAGGGCGGCGGCTTCCTGGTCCGGGACCTTGGCTCGACCAATGGCACCTTCCTGAACGGCAAGCGGGTCCGCGGCGATCGACCGCTCGAGGTGGGTGACGTCCTCCAGTTCGGCGCCTCCGGTCCCACGGTGGAGTTCACTACCGTGACGACGTTGCCCGCCACCACCCGGGTCGAGGCCCCCGCCCCGGCGGCGGCGGCGCGGCCCGAGATCTTCGGGCCGCGAACGCCGACCACTGAACGGATCCGGGTCGAGGTCCGCCGCCAAACCAGGCCGTGGCGGTGGATCGCGGCGGTGGCCGTCGTGATCATGGTTGGGGGTGGCAGCGGCTTGGCCTGGCAGACCCATCGACTCCGCCTGGAACTCGAACAGCAACGGGTTGGCCTGCTGGCCCGGGTCGACGAGTTGTTGGGGCGGTTCGGAACGTCGCCCGGTGCCGCCGTGGGCGTCGACTCCGCCCTGGCCCGGGCGCGCCGCGACATCAGCGATCTCCGCACCACCATCGCCGCCGGACAGCTGTCCGCCGCTCGGCTCGACACCTTGGCCCAGACGTTGACCGATCGTGCCTCCCTCCATCAACCGGTGCTGGCGGCGGCGCGCCTGGATCCCGCGGCCGCCAGTCGCCCAAGCGACCCGGCGGTGGCGGTGCTGGTGGGGGAACTGCCGGGCGGACGCCTCCTCTCCGGAACGGCGTTCGCGGTGGCCACGCGGGGCGACACGATCTGGCTCGCCACCGCCCGTCATCTGATCCGCGATTCGCTCGGGCTCCCGGCCATTCGGCTGGCAGTGATCTTCAACGGCTCCGGCCAGGCGTTCCGCGCCGCGCTGATCCGGGTCAGCGATTCCGCGGACGCGGCCCTGTTGGTGGCGGTCATCCGGGGCGGAGAGCCAACGGTCGCGGGGCTGGCCGACGCCGTCACCGGCGAGCCGGTGGCGATGGTCGGCTACCCCTTCGGGCTGGATTCGTTAGGCGACTGGCGGCGGAACGGCGTCAAGACGACCACCTCGGTCGGCACGGTCGTCGAGATCACGCCCGATCGACTGGCCG
>CADEGB010000169.1 GCA_902826755.1 uncultured Gemmatimonadota bacterium | reverse complement strand
GCCAAGCACGAGGCGGACCGACTCCTGCGGGAGCGGGGGCTTACCTACGTGCACGGATTCGATGGTCCGGCGGTGATCGCGGGGCAGGGGACCATCGGACTCGAGATCCTGGCCCAGTGTCCCGACGTCGACGCCATCGTGGCGCCGATCGGAGGGGGTGGGCTGATCGCGGGTCTGGCGCTGGCGCTCGAGGGGTATCCGCGACCGATCGAACTCCTCGGCGTCGAGCCGGCCCGGGCCGCCAGCTACTCGGCCGCGGTCGCGGCGGGCCGCCCGGTGCCGATCGTGATGGAGCCGACCCTGGCGGACGGTTTGGCGGTGCCGGAGGTCGGAGCCAACGCGTTCGCGATCGCCGCGGGTCGGGTTGGGGCCGTGGCATCCGTCGAGGAGGCGAGCCTGGCGGTGGCTGTGCTCCGGCTGGCCGAGTTGGAGAAGGGCGTGGTGGAGGGCGCCGGGGCGGCACCCCTGGCGGCGCTGCTCGAGGGTCGGTTCCCCGGCCTGGCCGGCCGGACGGTGGTCCTGGTGCTGTGTGGCGGGAATATCGACCCGGCGGTGCTTTCCCGGGTCATCGAGTTCGGGTTGGTGGCGGATGGCCGGCTGGTCCAGTTCGTGGCGGTGATATCCGACCGGCCCGGCGGTCTGGCCGAGTTCGCGGCCACGGTCGGGTCAGTCGGGGCGAGTATCAAGGAGGTCGAACACGACCGGCTCTTCGGGTCCGCGGACATCACCCGAGTGCGGGTGCTGTGTCGGGCCGAGGTGCGGGACCAGGCCCACCGGGACCGGCTGTTCGCGGCCCTCCGGGGGGCCGGGATCGAGGTGCTCGAGCCGGGTTTGTCTTGCCCCACACGGCCGGACCCGGTTACACTTTTCGCCCCTTCGGGCGGTTAGCTCAGCTGGTTAGAGCGCTGGTCTCACATACCAGAGGTCGGGGGTTCGATCCCCTCACCGCCCACTACGATACGAGCCCCGCCGGCAGCGCACCGCCGGCGGGGCTCGGTCGTTCTACCGCTCGGCTTCCCGGCGCTCCAAGGCGCGGAGTGCGCTGGAGCGGTCGCCGTCGGATTCGATGGCTCGGGCCGCGGTGAGGTACGCGCGTCGGAGCGCCGGGGTCCGGACCAGGCCTCGGTTAGCGGCCCGGATCAAGACGCCAGCCCGATCGCCGTCGGATTCGATGGTGGTGGCCGCCTCGAGCGCGGCGGCCACCACGGCCTCGGGCGGATCGCGGAGGCTCAGGGCCCGACCCAGGACCGAGGCCTTGTCGCCATCGGAGCTGATTTCGGCCGCCAGGTCGACGGCTTCCACCATGCAGGCCGGGTTCCGCTCGAACACGTCGATGGCCCGGATCAGCACCCCAGCCCGGTCGCCGTCCGATTCGATGGCCCCGACCAGGGCCAGGAAGGTCGGACACTCGCCCACGGCCACCTTGCCCGCGTCGAGGGCGTGGGTCATGACGCCCGCCAAGTCGCCGTCGGACTCGATACCCCTGGCGGCCGCGAAGAAGGCCGGCGGGAGCGCCCCGGCCGACGGATACGCGTCGATCGTGGCGGTCAGGAGGCCGGCCCGGTCGCCGTCGGACTCGATGGTGGCGGCGAGGCCGAGGATCGTGCCTAACGTTTCCGCGGAGGGGCGCTGGCGGACCAGCCGGGTCAACACGCCGGTCTTGTCGCCATCCGACTCGATGCCGCGGACCGCTTCCAGATACCGCTCGGCCACCGGCGGCTCGGCCAGCAGTCGAAGGGGTAGGGCCGCCAGGACCTGGGCCTGATCGCCGTCGGACTCGATGGTGCCGACCCGGCCCAGCAGGGCCGTGGCCTCGGTGGCGGTCAGGCCGGGCGCGCCGAGGGCTACTTCGAGATAGCGGGACCGGCCGTCATCGGCTCCGATCTGGTCGATTTCCCGCACCAGACCATGGAACCCGTCCGCTCGCCGAATCCGGGCCACCCGAGCCGGGGCGTCGTACCCGCTCCGCCGGATGAACTCGAGGACCATCGTTTTCCGCCAGCGGAGGGCGGCCGGGTCGAGGGTGGCGCGGTCGTCGTCGATCCAGAACCGCCGGTCGACCACGCCGTTGCGCTCCGTCACGAGGTAGCGGCGCACGCTCGAACCCTGTTCGAAGGTGGCCTCGAAGCGGCCATTCCCGCCAAAGCCGGCCACGTCGTCCTCCTCCGCCGTGAACTGCGGCTTGCCACGGACCCGGATGGTGACGGCGCAATCGGCGCCCGTCCAGGCTACCGCCAGGTTGCCGCTGCCGTCCTCGAGGGTGCTCGAGCCGGTGATGGTGATCGAACCGCCGATGTTGATGCTCCGCGAACGGCCTTTGGCAGCGCGGCGGCACTGGTCGGCGTCCTGGACCGCGCCGACCATCGTGGTTGCCGCCACCGGTGTGGCCCCGGCCAGTCGTGGTTCCGGCCGCCATCGTTCCGTCGGCGCCGATGCGTCGGCGATGACCGGCGTCGGCGTGGCCTCGGCGTCGAACGCCGCTGGCGCGCGGGCCGTGACGGCGCCCAGCGGCACTAGGAGGCCGAGGGCGGCGAGGCCCGCGGCGGTCACGGCGGGCCGATCTAATGGCCGGCGGCCGCGAACCGGATCGAGGATGGCGAGCAACCGATCGCCGATCTGCGACCGGCGCGCCATCGCCAGCGCCGCCGTCGGGATCTCGGCGCCGTAGGGCGCGGTGCGGGCGGTCTCGAGCAGTAGGTCGGCGTAGTCGGAGGGGAGCCCTCCGTCGTTGAGCACCGCGTCGTCGCAGGCCAATTCCCGCGCCACCCGGGCTTGCCGCGCGGCCACCCAGGCGAGCGGATTGAACCAGTAGACCGCACAGGCCACCCGACCGACGAGATGGGTCAGGCAGTCGAACCGGACCACGTGGGCCAACTCGTGGACCACCACCTGTCGGCGGCGGGCCTCGGTCCAGTCGACCCCGATGGTCGGGAGGAGAATGGTGGGCCGGAACGTGCCCCAGGTACACGGTGTTCCGACGGTGTCGGACTCGAGGAAACGGATCGAACGCCGGAGCCGTCGGTCGGCGAGCACGTCGGACACGGTATCGACCCACGCCGGCGACTGGAGCGGAACGGCCGAGGCGGCCAGGCGGCCAATGCCGACCACTCCGGTCATGAGCCAGGTGGTGACGGCCGCGGTGCCTAACGCCCAGAGCCAGAGCACCACCGTGGCCCAGTCGGCAGGTGCGCCGCCAGCCGGGCCGCCGGCGACCGCCGGGGCCGCGGCAGGGATGTCGAGTTCGGGAAGCGAAGTCCCGACCTCAACCGAGGCCGCGAGGCGGTCGAGGGGGGTCGCCCCGGGGCCCAGGCCGGCCGGAGCCGGGGACGGCGCGCGGGGCGCGGTCGGGGCCAGGGCCGGGGTCGGGGCTTGTGCCGGGCGCGCCGGTGTCGGAGCGGCGGCGAGTAAGGCCGAGCCGGTCGGGAGCGTCGGAAGTGCCGGCCAGGCGGGCACGGCCAGCGCCACCAGCGGCAGCGCCAGCGTTGCCACCAGGCCGGTGGTCCACACGAGGTGCTGGATGGCGGCCGAGGCGCGCCGGGCCAGGCCGGCCACGGCGGCGGTGACGGCCAGGAGCAGGGCCGCCTTGAGCGTCAACGAGATTACGAGGTCGAGTGTCGGCATCTCAACGGCCCTCCTTCCGGGCGTCGGCGATCAACTTGGCCAGCCGGTCCAGCTCCGCTTTCGGGAGCGGCCGATCCTCGTCGAGCAGGGCGGCCATGGCCTGCGAGGCGGATCCGTCGAAGAACGTGCGAACGACTTGGTCCAGGGCGTTGACCCGGGCCCGTTCCCGCGGCACCGTCGGCATGAACACGTACCGGGGTCCGTCCTGTTGATGGCGGAGGTGGCCCTTCTCCTCGAGGACTCGAAGCAGAGCCCGGACCGTCGAATAGCTCGGCGGGTCGGTCAACTCGGCCTGGACCTCGGTGGCCGTGGCGCGGCCCAGCCGGTAGACGATGTCCATGATCTGGCGTTCGCGGCGACTTAGCGCCGGGGCGGGGGAGCGGGGCATGGGGTCTCCCTACGGGGTCGAGATGCTAAAGATTCAGCATAGTGCTAAAAAACTAGCATTCGTCGACGCGCCGTCAAGAGGGCGACCGGCTCGATGCTCAGATCACGCCCCCCCGGCGCCACCGACCGATGGCATCATGCTCTTCATCGAAAGCGGCCAGGACCTCGGCCGGCGACACGGTGGCCACCCCGGCCTTGGCCACCTCGAGCCCGGCGGCGTAGTTCGCGAGGAACGCGGCTTCCGGCACGCTGGCCCCGGCGGCCAGCGCGGTGGCAACCCAGGCCGTGACGGTGTCGCCCGCACCCGAGACGTCGAAGACCTCGCGGGCCCGGCTGGGCACCTGGAGGCGGCGGCCGTCGTGGGTAACCAGCGCCATGCCTTCGGCGCCGAGGGTGACGAGCAGGTTATCAACCGCGAGGCGCTCGCGGGCCTGAATCAGGGCGTGGGGGTCGCGGCCGATGTCGACGCCGGCGCCGAGGGCCGCTTCGAGCTCGCGGCGGTTGGGCTTGAACACGGTGGCTCCCCGGTACTCGAAGAAGTGCCGGTACTTCGGGTCGACCACCACCGGCATCCCGCGCCGGCGAGCGGCGGCGATCGCGTCGCGAATCAGGGCGGGGCCGAGGGTCCCCTTGTTGTAGTCCTCGAGCACGAGGGCGTCGGCGGACGCGAGCATGGCCTCGATGGTGGCCCAGAGTCGGGCCAGATCGTTGCTGTCCAGCGGGTCGTCCCGCTCCTCGTCGATCCGGACCACCTGCTGCCCCCGGGCAATGACCCGGGTCTTGGTGGTGGTGGGTCGATCGGCCACCGGGACCAGGTAGCGGTCGTCGAGCCGGTGGGCCGCCAACTCGGCCCGGATCGCGGCGGCGTGCTCGTCGTCGCCGACCGCGCCGGTCAGGAGCGCCGCGGCGCCCAGCGCGGCGACGTTGGCGGCCACGTTGGCCGCCCCGCCTAACGCCGATCGGGTGGTGCGGACGGTCACCACCGGCACCGGGGCCTCCGGCGAAAGCCGGTCGGTGTCGCCGATCAGGTACCGGTCGAGCATCACGTCACCCACCACCACCACCCGGCGGGTGGCCATCCGGTCCAGCAGGGCGGTCATCCGCTCCCGGGTCAACGGGGGGAAGGCCTCGACGGTCATTGAATCGCTCCCTGCCGGCTCAGTCCGACGGTGATCCGGAGCCGCCCCTCGAACCGGTTCCGGGTCCGGCCGGCCACGTGGTCGGCCGAGGTGGTGTGATGGTAGCCGCCCGTGGCATCGACCTGGAGGCGGTCCGTCCCGCCCGACACCGAGGCTCCGAAGCGGACCGTCGTGGCGGTTCGGCCGATCAGCAGCTCGGGCGTGGCGGTGAAGGCGGCGCCGCTCGGGAACGGCGCGTCGATCCGGCCCTCGCCCTGGGCCTGGACGGTCAGATCCGGCGTCACCAACCAGCGGCCCCGGATCGGGACGCTTACCGCGGCGCCCGCGACGACCTGGTCGGGGAAGGTCGGGCCGATGCCGAGGCCGCGGTCGAGAAAGGCCTCGGTCGAATCGATCGTTCGATAGGCCAGACTGCTCACCATGCCGAGGTGGGCCCGCCACCCGGCGCCGGCGCCTAACGGTCCCGCCAGGACGCCGGTCAGGGCCCATCGTCCGGGGTGGGCCGGTTCCCCGGTGCCCTGCGGGTCGGGCTTCCGGCGCCACCGGTCGTCGATCATGGCCTGGCCTTGGACCCGGATCCCGCCCGGAATCCGCCAGGAGAGGTCACCACCGATGATGGCGTTGCGATCGTCCGCTTGCCCCTGCTGGATCGGGAACGAGAGCAACACCATCGGATTGGTGAAGGCCAGATCGGGCGAGGTGGCCGACCCGGTGAGGACCCCGGTTTCCCAGAGCGCCAGGTCGAGCCGCCGGGTGAGCCGGACGTTGAGGCGATGGGCCAGGAAGAGCCGGTCGGGCACCGAGCCGTCGGCGGCCTTCATCGGTGTCAGGCCCCCCGCGACGATGTCGAACTGCAGGTCGCGAAAGACCACCGAGACCCCGAGGTCCGTCCGGGGATACCCGCCGTTGGCGATCGACAGGCCTAACGCTCCTTGCGGGCCCCAGTTCCGGTCCATCTGACCGAAGAAGAGCCGGGCATGTTCGAACTGGGCCGCCAGGTACCCCTCGACGAACCGGTAGGCCTGGGATTTCCGCCGCTGGAGCGTGGCGCCCGCCCAGTCGGGGTCGTCCTTGAGACGGTTCTCGGCGGCCGGCCGGGAAACCAGCACCAACGGGCCGAAGCGCCCTTCGAGCGCGAAGTCGGCGTAGAATCGGGCGCCATCCCCACCGGCGGGGTGGAGCAGGTCCCGCCGGGCGGAGGTGAAGACGTCGAGGCCGGCCCGGCCAGCTGCGCGGACCCAGTTGGCCTCGGGCCGGTCGGACCAGGCGGCGACGAGCGTGGCCGCGATCCGCCCGCTGGGCGACGTGGGTGGGATCGAGGCGGCCGCGATGGCGCGGACCAGATCGGCCCGGCGGAACGGCCGGACCATCGGGCTCGGATCGGCCACGTCGCCCCGGGCAATCAAATACTCCGCGAGCGGCAGGAGCGGATGGTCGAGGGGGACGAACGGAGATCCCTGCGCCGCGAGCGGCCCGGCGGCGACGAGGAGAAGGACCAGGAAGCGGCGCACGCTCTGAATGTAACCGGGGGACCGGCTATGTTTCTCGCCTCATGGACTCCCTCCGCATCGAAGTGACACGGGGCTCGCTGGTCGAGTCCGTGCATCGGGTTTCCGCCGCGGTGGTCGATGCGGACGGGCGGCTGGTGGCGGCCGCCGGCAATCCCGATCTGGTCACCTTCTGGCGGTCGGCGGCCAAACCGTTCCAGGCCCTCCCGTTGTTGCAGGACGGCGCGGTCGAGCGGTTTGGGCTGACCCGAGAGGAGCTGGCGCTTGCCTGCGCCTCGCATTCGAGCGAGCCGTTCCATCTCGAATTGGTCGACCGGTTCATGGCCAAGGTCGGGATCGACGAGACGCTCCTGGCCTGCGGACCGCACCCGCCCCTCGGCGCCGAAGTGGCACGGGAGGTGGCCCGCCGCGGGACGGTCATGACCGCGCGCTGGAGCAACTGTTCGGGTAAGCACACTGGACTGCTCACGCTGGCCAAACATCACGGCTGGCCGCTCACGGGCTACGAGCGGGCCGGACACCCGGTTCAGGAACGGGTCCTTCAGGAAATCGAACGATGGACCTCGGTGCCGCGGGCCGAGCTGATCCAGGCGGTCGACGGCTGCACCACCGTCTGTTTCGGGTTGCCGCTGGTGGCGATGGCTCTGGCCTACGCCCGGTTCGGGGTGTCGGAGGAGCCGGAAGCCCGGAGACTGTGGGCCGCCATCACGGACCATCCGGAGTTGATCGCTGGGACCGGCCGGTTGTGCACCGACCTGATGCAGACCTGGCCCGGCGAGATCCTCGCCAAGATCGGCGCCGAGGGTGTCTATTGCGCCGCGCTGCCGACTCGGCGGATCGGCATTGCCATCAAGGTCGAAGATGGCGACCTCCGGTCCGTCGGCGTCGGCCTCCTTGCCGTCATCAAGCAGGTCCTCGGCCGGGACGCCGGCTCGGAGGCGTGGCTGGAGGCGCTGGCCGGCCTGGCCGACCACGCCGAGTTCCCGGTCCGCACCACTCGCGGCGCCACGGTGGGGCAGGTCCGCGCCGCGGGACGACTCGAATTTTTCGGATGATGCGCTGCGGCAAAACGATGCCGGTTGGTGGCCGGGGCGTGTTATTGTGATCGCGCTCGATGACGCCACCCGAGCCCTGGTACGGTTCGCGGCGGTGGCCGCGCAGCCGGACCGGGAACGTCTCGACGCAGCGGCGCGCGCGGCGGTGGCCGCCGAGGTGCCGGTCCTCTGGGGCGACGAAATGGTGCTCCAATCGGTGCTGATGGTCGGTTACCCGCGCGCGTTGGCGGCCGCCATGGCCTGGCGGGCCGCCACCGGTTGCCCGGCGGAAGGGCTGGAGGACGGTGCCGATCTGGCGCGGGTGGACGAATGGCGGCGCCGGGGCGAGGCAACCTGCCGGGTGGTCTATGGAGCGAACTATGAGAAGCTGCGGGCCAACGTCACCGAACTGCATCCGGCGCTCGATGCCTGGATGGTTACTGAAGGGTACGGCCGGACGTTGTCTCGCCCCGGGCTCGATCTGGTCCGCCGGGAGTTCGTGGTGATCGCCCAGGTCGTGATGCTCGGCGCCGAGCGGCAGCTCCATTCGCACCTGCGCGGCGCCCGGAACGCGGGGGCGGCGGCTGCCGCCATCGACGACGTACTCCTCATTGCCGGGGCGGAAGCCGACCCGGTTCACGCGGCGCTGGCCCGGTCGCTTTGGGATCGGATCCGCTGATGGCGTTCGTCGATCGGGTAGCTGTCCATGTCGCGGCCGGGACCGGAGGTTCCGGGGCGTCGTCATTCGCCCGCTTCAAGTACGTACCGAAGGGTGGACCCGACGGCGGCGATGGGGGCAACGGCGGCAGCGTCTACGTCGTGGCGGACTCGAACCTCACCACGCTCCTCGACTACCGGTACCGAACCTCCTGGAAGGCCGAACGGGGTCAGCACGGCAAGGGCAAGACCCAGACCGGTGCCACCGGGGACGACATCGTGCTGCCGGTGCCCACCGGCACCATCATTCGCGACCTGACCAGCGGCGAGACGATCGGCGAGGTGCTCCGGTCCGGCGACCGGGTCCTGGTGGCCAAGGGCGGCCGCGGCGGCCGGGGTAACGCCCGGTTTGCCAGTTCCACCCACCGAGCTCCTCGGGAATGGGAGCCGGGCGAGGCGGGGCAGGAGCGGGAACTCGAACTCGAGCTCAAGCTGATCGCCGACGTCGGCCTGGTGGGGGAGCCTAACGCCGGGAAGAGCACGCTGCTGTCGGTCATCTCCGCGGCCCGGCCCAAGATCGCCGATTACCCGTTCACCACGCTGGAACCGAATCTCGGTGTCGTCGCCATGGGCGATCACCGAACGTTCGTCGTCGCCGACATTCCCGGCATCATCGAGGGGGCGCATCGAGGCAAGGGACTGGGCCTCCAGTTTCTCCGCCACGTCGAGCGGACCCGGGTCCTGGCGTTCATGATCCCGCTCGACGCCTCCGACCCGGACCGGGTCTACGCGCAGCTCCGCGACGAGGTCCGATCCTACAGCGAA
>CADEGB010000168.1 GCA_902826755.1 uncultured Gemmatimonadota bacterium | reverse complement strand
TGTTCTTCGCTCGGCCACAGCTCCTTGGCACGCCGCCGACCGTCCTCATCGCGAGCCAGCATCCCGGGGCGCGAGAGGTCGTCGCGGGGATGGTGTTCGAACTTGGCTTCGAGCCGTGGGATGCCGGCCCCCTCCGCTTTGCCCGTGTGTTCGACGCGATCAACGTGATGGGTCTGATCCCGGCGCAGCAGGGACGCATGGAGTCATATGAGCTCAAGCTGCTCCCGAGCGTGCCGTTGTCCTGCTTCCTGAACATGTCCGACCTGTTCGGCTTCGGCCGCCCCTACGACTTGGATAGCCTTCCCGATATCCCCCGCCGTCATCCGCCCGTCACGTGCGACGAGTGGCGTCAGCGCGCGGGCATGGGCGAGCCAGGGCGATGATCCGCGCTGCGTGGTGGAGCCGGTCGCGGGTGGCCGGCGCAATCACAGTGTTTGGGACATTGTCCCTGAGAGGTTCCGTGTGATACGACCCACCGCATCCTTCGACCGCGATGCCATTCTCGCTCTCGTCGAGTCCAGCGGACAGTTCGACGCCGATGGCCTGGCCCACGTAACGGGTACCTTGGATCGATATCTCGTCGGCCAGGAGGACGGGATCTGGCTGACCGCGGTGGACGATGGCCCCGTCGGCGTTGCGTATTGCGCGCCGGAGCCCGTGACGAGCGGCACCTGGAACCTCCTGCTGCTCTGGGCGCGGGACGACCGGCGCGGCAAGGGGCATGGAACTGCCTTGGTGGACCAGGTGGAGGCCGAGGTCCGCGCCCGCGGCGCTCGACTGCTGATCGTCGAGACATCGGGGCTCCCCGCCTTTGATCAGGCGCGAGCCTTCTACCTCAAGTGCGGATTTGTCCACGAGGCGACAATTCAGGACTTCTTCTCAGCCGGGGACGCCAAGATGATCTTCACCAAGTCCTTCGCCCGCTAGCGTATGTCGCGATTTATCGTCCGCAGCTTCACGTTCTTCAAGCAAATGGTCATCGTTCGTGGCTAGCGGCCCGGCCGTCCCGATGCTCCCCGTGCGCCCATTTGCCCGGACGGTCCGAGCGGAAGTGATGCGGGCCTTCAGCGCCGCTGGCCCGGCGCCGACCACTGACAGTATTGCCGGGGCGCTCGGGTGTGAGCCGGCCATGGTGGCGGCTGCGTTCGATGAACTGGCCGAGGCCCACGCGCTGGTCCTCGAGCCCGGCACCCACCGGATCTGGATGGCGCACCCGTTCAGCGGGGTGCCGACCGTTCATCGGGTGAGCATCGGACGGCAGACGTGGTTCGCCAACTGCGTGTGGGATGGGCTGGCCATCCTTGCCCTGCTGGGGGACGGGATGTTCGACACCCGATGCGCGGGGAGTGGGGAGCCCGTCCGCTATACCGTGCGCGATGGCGTGGTGCAGGGGGAGGGGGTCGTCCATTTCCTCGTGCCGGCCCGGGAGTTCTGGGTCGATATCGGCTTTACCTGAGCCACGATTCTGGCCTTCCGGTCGGAAGGCGAGGTCGACGCGTGGGCCGCGAGTCAGGGGCGAGCGCGGGGGGCCGTGGTGGCGCCGCAGGTGTTGTTTGAACTGGCGCGGGAATGGTATGCGGACCGACTAGCTCCTGACTGGGCTCCGCGGACCGCGACGGCGGCCCAGGCGGTGTTCACCCGACACGGGCTGTCGGGGCCGTTCTGGGCCGTCGGCTGACGGCGGGTCCGCTCAGGGTTGCTTCCCGGCGGAGGCGGGCTCGGGCATCACGGCCACGTGCACCGCGCCCGAGTCTGGTTTGGGAACCAGGACCCTCGGCAGCACGAAGGCCGCAGCCAGCCGACCGCCGCTGACCGACAGGGCGGTGTAGTCACCCTGGGTAAAGCCATCGGGTCGCGACCGCCGGCAGGGGGTCACGGCGTTGGTGCAGAAGTGAGCCAGCCCCACGCTGTCCCGGGCGCCGAGTACGGACACTCGTTCGAACGCGGCGCCGTCGGTGCTCCGATACAGCACGAACTCGGTCCGCGCCTCCGCCACCACGAACTGAGCGAGGTACCAGCCCCGGTCGGTCCCGGCCACGGCTGGCCACGCCTCCGCGGCGCCTAGTGGGAGCGCCGGGTCGACTGGCCGAGGGGGGGACCATCGGCCCCCGGCCGGCCGGGTGGCGCAACGGACCCGGTTGCTGCGGTCGTCGGAGCGGTTCCCCTGCGACCAGCAGGCCAGCAGGCTGCCGTTAGGCCGGCTGGCCAGGACCGGGCTGTCGAGCAGCGTGTCGCCGGTCATGACGATCACCGGCTCGGCCGGGCCGAAGGTGGCGCCGCCGTCGATGGAGCGGCGGTGGAAGACGCCCATGGCGGCGCCGCGCATGTCGACCAGACGCGCGTAGGTAACCTCGAGCGCCCCGCCCGGCGTCACCGCCAACTGGGCGGAAAAGGCCGAGTCGTTCGACACGGTGACCGGCGGGCCGAAGGTAAGGCCGCCGTCGCGGGAGGCCAGGAGATCGATCCGCGAGATGAGCGGGCCCTGCCATGGGCTGCCCAGCTTGTCCGGGAGGGCCGCCATGACGAGGGCGCCCGTCGACAGGTACACGGTGCCGCGGTGGGGACTGTCCTCGGCCCGATCGACCAGCAGCCAGTCCTTGTCGTACATGGTGGTGGCCCCGGTGGCGGAGTCGCGGCTGTTCATGAAGACCGGAACCGCCGGGGCGGACCCGAATCCGCCCGGGACGCGCGAGAGGAAGACCCCCATCGACTCGCCGACGCCGGACATCGAGGCAAGGAGGGGTGTGCCGTCAGCCGCGAAAGCGGCGACGACGTCGGCCCCGAACACCTGCGGCCCGGTGGAGCCGGGCAGCCTCGGCGTGGCGAGGGCCTCTCCCTGCCAGGTCCGGCCACCGTCGAGGGACGACCAGGCCACGATCCCGGTGCTCTTGCCCACCGGGGGCATCCCGTTCATGGCGGCGACGATCAGACGGTCGGGGTTGGCCGGGTCGATCGCCACGGTCGGTTCGTAGGCCTCGCCGCCGGCGGGGAACAGGACGCTGGTGATGGGGGCGGGCGGCGGCGGGGCGGTGCAGGCGGTGGCCACGACGATGGCCGCGACGCGGAGGGTTCGCATCCTGGAAGTTACCTCAACGGCTCGGGATTCCGGCGCTCCAGTTCTGCACCAAGCCGACGCCGGCCGGCGGCGGCATAGCGTTTCCCGGGGCCGTTCGGTAAGCTTGGTCCGCGTCGAAAAGGCCGTCATCATGAAGCACGCTCACATCATCCGAGTCCTCGGGATCGCGATCGCTGCGGCATTCTCCGGCGGTCGTCTCGCCGCGCAGGCCGCCGCGGGCCTCCCAGCCGATCTCTTCCTCAAGCCGTCCGGCCCCCACGCGGTTGGGGTGTACGACTGGCTCTGGGTCGACAGCAGCCGCGCCGAGCGACTGACCCGGGATCCCAGCGACAAACGTCACCTCCCGGTGCAGGTCTGGTATCCCGCGGAACCCGTACCGGACGCGAAGCCGGCGCGCTACATCCGGACCCCGGCCGAGTTCGGTCCCGCGTCCACGTTCAAACCGTGGGAACATGTCACGACCCACGCGGTGGACGGCGCCCCGCTGGCCGCCGGCGGCCGTAAGTACCCGGTGCTCGTCTACAGCCACGGCGCCGGCTGGACCCGCTTCAGTGCCACCTTCCTCACCGAACTGCTGGCCAGTCACGGCTACGTCGTCTTCAGCATCGACCACCCCGGGCTCAACCGCACCTCGCTGTTTTCCGACGGTGTCTCCTTCAAGGCCGACACCCTGACCATGCCCGCGCCGGATCCCAAGGATATGCGCGCCACGATGGCCCGCAGCATGGAGTATCTCGGCGGCAGCTCCTTTCCGCTCTGGATCGAGGACTCGCGCTATGTCCTCGACCGGATCGAGGCGCTCAACCGCGAGCCCGGCCCTTTCAAGGGACGCCTCGACCTCGGCCGAATCGGGATGCTGGGATGGTCGTTCGGTGGCGCGGCGGCGATCGAGATGCTGCACCTGGACCGGCGGGTCAAGGCGGCGGTCAACCACGACGGGCGCCTGTTCGGCACCGTGTTGACGGAACCGGTCAAGGGGCCGTTCATGCTCTTCCACCACGGCCTGGACGACGTCGCCGCGGCGCCCGAGGCCCAACGTGCCACGGTCCGGGAGATCTTCGCCGAGGTTGCGGCCTACGACAGCGCCCTCACGGCCCGGGCAGGCGGCGACTGGTACGACCTCACCATCGCCCGGACCAACCACGGGCATTTCTCCGACCTGCCGCTGTTCCTGAAGACGTTCCAGGACACCTCACTGGTGGCGCCTCGCCGAGCCCATGAGATGATCACCACCTACACGCTGGCCTTCTTCGATCGGTACCTGAAAGGGATCAAGAGCCCCCTCCTCGCGGGTCCGTCGCCCGACTACCCGGAGGTCCGCTTCCGGCGCCGGTAGGGTCCGATGCGTCGGAGTAGTTGACCCTTGGCTGATGCGGCGACTCGTCAACGCTCCCGCTGCAACGTGGACTTCATCAGGACCCACCGGTTCGGATCCAATCGCACGTCGTCCGGCTCGGACGCGGCATCGATGGTGAACGTGTTGGTTTTGGCGTTGAGCTCCAAACGGTGGATGGCCGGGGTCGCCTGACCCCGGTGGTGAACCGCCACCTCGATCGGCATCCTGAACTGACTCCCGTCGGTCTGCACCTGATCGAGCGCGATCCGGACCTGCTTGGCGCGGGCGTCGTAGCTCCAGCGGCCCGCGATCTCGAGCGTGCCGGGGCGGTACAGCCACTGGTCGAAGAACCACCCCAGCTCGCGGCCGGATGCCTCCTCCATCGCCCGCCGGAAGTCGGCGGTCGTCGCGTTGGCGTTGAAGTGCCGCTGATAGTACGTCCGGATGCCGCGCTGGAAGGCCTCGGAGCCGACGACCCCGCGCAGCATGTGGAGCACCCAGCTCCCCTTCTGGTAGGTGTGCGAGCTGGTCACATCCTCCATGCGGCTCAGGTTCTGGTGGATGATCGTGTAGCTGGGGTTCTTGGCGGCAAAGGCCATGACGGTCTGGCGGCTGTCGTCGAGGCCGCGCAGGAACTCGTCCCGGCCGTAGGCGTGTTCGATGTAGAGCAGGGTGAAGTAGGTGGCGAAGCCCTCGCTCAGCCAGACGTCGTCCCAGTCGGATTCGGTGACGGCGTTGCCGAACCACTGATGGGCAATCTCGTGAATCACCACGTTGCGCCAGCGGACGCTCCTGGTGCCCGTGACGGCGCTCTCGTGATAGAAGATGGCCGAGGCCGCTTCCATGCCGCCGCCCACGCTGCTCGACTGGATGTTGGCCAGCCGCTCGTAGGCGTAGGGGCCGACGTAGTCGCTGTAGAAGGCCAGCGCGCTCTTGGTCGGGGTCGCGAAGTCGGCAAAGCCGGCATCGCGATCCTGGGGGTACACCCAGGTCTCGATCGGCTTCCCCTCGAAGGTATCGACCCGCTGCATTGCAAACCGGGCCACGCCGAGGACGAACAGCCAGGGGGCGATCGGAACCGAGTTCCGCCAATGGGTGCGCCGGAGCGCGCCGGGTGCGTCGGTGACCTCGATCTGGAGCCCGTTCGACACCACCTGGTAGTGGCTCGGCGCGGTGACGATGAACTCGCTGGTGGCCTTGTCGTAGGGATGGTCGATCGTCGGGAGCCAGTGCCGAGCCCGGTTGGGCCAGTTGTCGCTGAAGAAGGTCCGGTCGCCGTGCTTGTTCCGGCCAATCAGGAGCCCGGTGGCGGGCTTGCCCGAGTACCGGACCACCAGCTGGGCACGCTGCTGGACGGCGGGCGGCGTCGGCAGGGGGATGAGCAGCTCGTCGTTGGCATGCGTGAACGGCACCGCGGCGCCGTTCAGTGCCACACCGGATACCTGCATGCCCTTGCCGTCATGGGCTGGTCCGGCGTTGACCAGGTCCAGCCGCACGACCCGCACGCCGGCCGCCAGGAAGCGGAGGTCCAGGGTCAGCTCGCCGAGGATCGCGTCGCTGGTGTCCGATAGCTCGAGCCGGAACGCGTAGTTGAGCGCGTCGATGGCGGGGTTCTTCGGATAGGTATCGAGCGGAGCCGATGGCTGGACGAATGCCATCAGCAGCGCGAGCGAGGCGGAAACCGCGGGCAGTCGGCGGCTCATGGGCGGCTCCTTGCCGGGCCCGTCGGCGGCGGCACGGGCTGGCGAAATTGGACCAGGCCTGGCTCGGCGATGGTCCGCTCCACGTCGGCCACCCGAGTGGGGACGAAGCCGCTGAGGTTCTCCACCCCATCGGCCGTCACCAGCGCCACGTCCTCGATCCGAACGTAGAGCCGCTCCTCGGGGATCCAGATCATCGGGTCGATGGTGAACACCATCCCCGGCTCGAGCGGAACCCCGCGGACTCGACCCACGTCATGTACCGCCATGCCGACGGGGTGCTGGAAGTGACCGCGGAAGAGAACCCCCTCGCGCACGGCCTTCAGATGCGCGGGCGAGGCGAACGTCTTGCCCTCCAGATACTGCCGCATGTCCGCGGCCGCCCGGTCGAGCACCTCGTCGGAGGTGACGCCCGGCCTGATATGGCGGAAGAGCGCGTCCCGATAGGCGACGATGAACTCGTAGAGCGCCAGCTGCGCGGGCGAGAACTTACCGTTGACGGGCCAGATCCGGGTGACGTCGCTGGTGTAGTAGCGGTAGTCGGGCGCGTAGTCCATCAGCACCAGGTCGCCGTCGCGGAGCACGTCGGTCTTGCGGAAGTAGTGCCCCATCCAGGCGTTGGTGCCGCCCGCAATGATCGAGGCGTACCCGTCGCCGCGAGCTCCATTCAGGTAGTGCACGTACTTGGCGGCCGCGTCCAGGTGAAACTCGGCCACCCCGGGCTGGGTCGACCGCATGGCCTCCATGATGCCGAGCCCCGCCAGCTGGGTGGCGCGGCGGATGAGGGCGATCTCCGCCGGGCTCTTGATCGTGCGCATCGCGTCGAGGGTCGGGGAGAGATCCCGAACCTCGAACTGCGGGAACCGTTCCTTGAGGAGGCGGACGAAGTGGGCCTCCCGTCCCGGGCGGCCATCCCACGGGTCGGCGGCGACGCGGGCGCGACCGGCCAGGAGTTCGTCGCGGCTGTCGTTGCCGGTTTCCATCGGTGCCAGCGGCGTGTGGAGCGCCATGGCCGGGGGGCGGAGGAGGTCGGCGCTCACCAGGTCAGCGGACAGGTGCTCGAGGCCGCGGACCTGCTCCACGCCGGTGAGCTGGGTGATCAGGACACTGTCCTCGACCGAGAGGAGTTTGCCTTCGCCCGCTTCGCGCTCGTCATCCCGGCGGGGGAGATACAGCGTGGCGCGCCGGGCCCGGCCGTAGAGCAGGAGGTAGGCGTGGGGTGACTCCACCCCGGTCAGGTAGTAGAAGTCGTTGGACTGGCGGAAGACCCCGAAGCCGGGCTCCCCAGTGGCTCCCTGTACGACGGCGATGCCCCGCGGGCCGATGGCGTCAAGGACGCGTGCCCGGCGGGCGGCGAGTTCCTCCCGAGAGAAGTCCGACTGGTAGCCAGCCGACATCTGGGCGACGCCGGCGGCGGGTGCGAACAGGAGGAGGCAGACGGCGAGGCGCCGGGCCGGCAGGGAGCTCATGGGAACCGGTATGGGGAGTATCTGGCGAATATACGATGCCGGGAGACCCAGGGCACTCGGCCGGCTGCAGCCGGCGCAGTTGCACATCGCCGTATGGGTCCGCCTGGACTCTCGGGCGCTCCCGGTGGCGAGCAGCGGGCCCGCTCGCTATCGTACGGCCCGATGATTCGAATGATCCCCGTGGCGCTGCTGCTGCTCGCATCGTCGGCCGCCGCGCAGTCCGGTGCCGACCGACCGGCGTCCCCCGCCACGCCGCTCACGGTCGGGGAGACGTTTTCGCTCCCATCGAAGCTCCTCGGCGAAGTCCGGCGGGTCAACGTGTACCTCCCGCCCGTCTATGCCGACTCGGCAGGCCGGAGGTTCCCGGTCCTTTATATGCTCGACGGGGGCCTGGGCGAGGACTTCCTTCACGTGGCCGGGCTGGTCCAGGTGTCGATCGGCAACGGCACCATGCGACCGATGGTGCTGGTGGGGATCGAGAACACGGACCGGCGGCGCGACCTGACCGGCCCAACGGATGTGGCCAGCGATCGCGCGATCGCGCCGCGGGTGGGAGGCTCGGCCGCCTTTCGGGCGTTCGTTCGGACCGAGCTGATTCCGGAGGTGGAGCGGCGGTATCGGGCCACTGCCGAGCGGGCGATCATCGGCGAGTCGTTGGCCGGGCTCTTCGTCGTGGAGACGTTCTTCCTCGAGCCGACGCTGTTCGATACCTACGTGGCGTTCGATCCGAGCCTCTGGTGGAACGGGGAGGCCTTGGTGAAGGGCGCGGCGGCCCGGTTCCGGCGAGGGGTCGGCCGGGGCAAGACGCTGCACGTGGCGACCAGCAGTCACCCGATCATGGCGCGAGTGGGAGCGGAGTTCGAGCGAGTGCTCGAGCGAGAGGCGCCGGCCGGGCTCCGGTGGTCGTACGAGCCGATGCCGAACGAAACCCACGCCACCATCTTCCATCCCGCGGCCCTCTGGGCGGTGCGGAGGCTGTTCCGGCCGGATTCGGTGCCGCGGTAGGGGGCCGGGCGGCCGACGGACCTTCCGGAGGACAGGGCGGTGCGCCAAGTTGATCCCCATGACCCGCCTGCTCGCCGTTATTGCCGCCTTGGGCATCTTCGCTCCGCCGCCTTCGGCGGCCCAGCCCGACTCCGGGCGCGCTGCTTTCGTTCGCTGGGCCAAGCAGTCCGCCGCACCGCTCCAGACGCTGACCCTCGAGGCCGGGCAAGACGACCTCGCCCCGCTTCGAGCCATCGTCGGCCAGGCCACGCTCGTCGCCCTCAGCGAGGGGGTCCACGCCGGTGCGGAACCGCTCGAGTTTCGGAACCGGGTCTTCCGCTATCTCGTCGAGCACCTGGGCTTCACCGCGATCGCGATCGAGTCGGGGCTCACCGAGAGCCGCACGGTGCACGACTACGTCCGGACCGGCGAGGGCGATCTCGGCACGGTGCTCGATCAGGGCATTACCTGGACGTTCGACAACCTCCCCGAGAACGCTGCCCTGGTCCGCTGGATGCGGAGCTACAACGCCGACCCGAAGCATACCCGCAAGCTCAACTTCTACGGGTTCGACGTCCCCGGAAGTCCGGGCAACCCGTTTGCCAATCGGC
>CADEGB010000167.1 GCA_902826755.1 uncultured Gemmatimonadota bacterium | reverse complement strand
TCTACCAATACCTCCGGGCGGCGTCCTCGTCGGGCGAGGGGCCTGGGGGCGCCGGATCCGATCGGCCGTGAGCCGCCCGATGTGGGCCCTCCGCCGGCTGGCAAGCTGGCTCGCGACCGCGATGGCGTCGGGCGCTCCGCTGGCCGCGCAATGGCCCAACGGTATCACGGTGGACCAGACCCCGCACAACCTGACCCGCCCAGCGTCGAATCCGAACCCCGAAATGGCCGGTCGAATCCGGAACTATGGCGAGGTGTGCGTTTACTGCCACACGCCCCACGCGGGGCCAAGCTGGCTGGTGGGGCCTCGGAGCCCGCTGTTCAACCGTCCCCGACCGAACGCCAGCTACCGGATGCCGGCCCACTCGGGCAGTCAGATGATCCAGGACCCGAGTCCGGGCGAGCGGTCCCGCCTCTGCCTCAGCTGTCACGACGGCACCGTAGGCCTCGATCGGGCCATCAACCGGCCGAATCACTACCTGGGGCCGGGGCCGGCCAACCAGACGATCGACGCCTGCGAAGGCTGCCACAACGGAGGCAGTCCCGCCGGCGGCATCAACTGGGAAGGCGTCTGGCTTCGGCCGGACATGCGAAAGCAGCACCCGTTTTCGGTGCTGTACGATCCCTCGCGCCGGCCGGGTCAGTTCCGGCCGGCCGCGGGAAACGACATCGGCGGTCTGCCGTTGTTCGGCGGCAAGATCGAATGCGCGACGTGCCACGAGCCGCATTCGCAGCAGTATCGGTACTTCCTTCGCCGCAGCAACGTCGGCAACAGCCTGTGTCTGGTGTGTCACACGTCACCGCCGTCCGATCCGGTCCACGAACGATGAGCCCGACCGGGCGGCACCCAACCAGGAAGGAGTACGGCATGTCATTTCGGCACGGTTCGGCCGCGATCGCGATCCTCGCGATGCTCGGCGGCGTCGCGATGCTCGCGCCCCCCGTCGCGGCCCAGGACGATGTCGCCAACTCGAAGCACAACATGAGTACCCGGAGTGGGCTGACCAACTACGGCGAGGTCTGCGTCTACTGTCACACGCCTCACGGCGGGCAGACACAGAACGCGCCGTTGTGGAATCGGAACTTCTCCACGGCGACCTACCAGATGTACAACAACTCCTACAGCTCGACGATCGACATGACGGTGGACGCGTCGCCGACCGGCGTCTCGCTCGCCTGCCTGTCGTGTCACGACGGCACGGTGGGGCTCGACGTGATCATTAATCGGCCCAACGCCGTGCCCAGTCTGACGCCGAGCGGTAACACCATGCCAACCGAGGACGCCGCGAATCAGTTTTTCGCGAATCTGGGCGTCGACCTCCGGAACGACCACCCGATCTCCGTTGCCTACAGTACGGCGGCCGATCCGGCGTTCAACCCGGTCACCTCGGGCAAGGTCAACGGCGAACTGCCGTTGTACCTCGGCAAAGTCCAGTGCGGCACCTGCCACAATCCGCACAACACCACCAACTCGCCCTTCCTGCGGAAGTCCAACGGCGGAAGCGCGCTCTGCAAGACCTGTCACATCAAGTAGGAGCGGGGCCATGGATCGAGCACGGTGGAGCATCGGGGCGGCTGGCCTCGTGGCGAGTCTGGTGGGCGGAATCGCCTGCCGGGCCGCTCTGACCACGGTGCTTGATCTTCCCCCGCCCCGCCCGGGGCAACCCGCCGCGGCACAGCCAATCCCGGCGCCCGTCTCCTTGGTGAGCATCGGCCCGGTGGCGCCGCCAGTCGACACGACGAGGCTCGAGATCGAGCGACTCCCGGCCGAGTCGGTCGTGGCCCGCCTTCCGCGGGATCGGGCCGGCAATCTCGACTGGGCCGCAGCCGCGCGGCACGGCATCATCAAGCCGAGGGAGGTGTTCCCCGGGCGAACCGCGCCGGCCCCCGGGTTCCAGTTCAGCTTCGACTTTACCTACAAGGGCCCCGACACCCTCTTCGACGCCAGCTTCCCACACTCGACCCACACCGAATGGGTCGCGTGTCAGCATTGCCATCCCAGGATCTTCCCGTACCGGAACACGCCCGTCACGATGACCGACGTGCTGCAGGGCAGGTACTGCGGCCAGTGCCACGGAAAGGTGGCCTTTCCGCCGGCGACGGCCTGCGAGCGGTGTCATACCAAGTTCACCAGCCTGCCGCCGAATCGGGCCAAGCCGGAACTGATCGGCAACATCCAATTGGCGCGGGTGGCCGACGACTCGGGCAACGCGCGAGGTGTCGACGCGGCCGCGCTGCCGCGAGCGACCTTCCCGCACTGGACCCACCGACTTCGCTTCCGTTGCAAGGTGTGCCACCTCGAGATCTTTGAGCCCAAGGGCGGCGCGAACCAGGTCACCATGCGAAAGATCGGCAACGGGGAGGCGTGCGGCCGTTGCCACAACGGCACGATCGCGTTCGCGCCGTCGGTCAGCAACTGCCCTCTGTGCCACATCGCCTCCGCCGCGCCGTCGGGTTCCTGATCGGGACCGCCGTGGCCGGCCTGATCGTCGGGGGCCGGATCGGGACGATTGCGGCCCAGTCGACCGGCATCAGCGGCCAGGTGGGGAGCAGTATCGACGGGCAGCGGTTGACCTACGGGACCGGCCCGCGATCGACTGGAACCGAGTATCGGATCTGGCTGCTGCTCCCCCGAAGCGGGTATCTGCTTCGGCCGGACCTCGTTTCCTACCAGGGAACGTTCCAACCGACTTTTCTTTGGCAATACCGCTCGGGCATCCCGGAGCCGCAGCGCCTCCGGCAAGTCAACTACTCGCTCTCGGCCACGGCCCTCGCGTCGGCGCCCATCGGCATCAGCGTGGCCGGAAGCAACGGCTCGTCGACGTCATCCGGCGGGGCGGGCTCGATTCGGGACTCCCGCTCCAGCCACCGCAACGCCTCGGCCTGGATCCGGTTCCGGCCCCTCCCGGCCCAAGTGTCCCTGACCAGGCAGGAAATGGACGAGACCTGGCGGAACCCTGGCGCGGCCGCCCTCCGCACCGCGACCGTGCAGCGGATCATCCGGGCAGCGGCCACCAACTCGAAAGTGGCCCTGCAGGCCCAGCGATTCGAATACGACGATCGGCTCCACGATGCGGATTACTCGACCTCCACCCTGTCCGGCACCCATACGGCCCGCTGGGGCCGAGGCAGCCGGCTGGAATCGGGATTAGCTCGATCCGATCAAGCCGGCGTCTTCGCCCTGCGGCGGCGTGAATGGACCGAGCGCCTGGAACTGTTCCACTCCCGTGCGGTGCAGACGTCGTATTTCCTGAGCCGCTACCAGAACGGGGCCGACGCCGATCGCTCAACGCACGCCAATCTGGGAGCCACCGCCACGATCGCGGCCGGGCGGCGATTCAGCCTGGGCTTCCTGGTCAATCGGCAGTCGGCGGCGGGCGCGGATTCGCGCGACGCCCTGACCTACATTGCCCCCCGGGTGGGCCTGTCGCTCGGCAACCGTCGCATGGGATACCTCAGTGGAAACGCCACCGTCGGATGGGAGGGACGCCACCTCAGCGGCGCCGCGGGAGCCGTCCCGGTGAGCGACGAAAGCCATCGGGTTCCCGCCAGCCGGACAGTCATCCTCGACCAACTCGACGTCGAGCCGGCTGGCATCGTGGTTCGAAGCCCGGAGGGTACCGTCTTTCGGGAGCGGGAGGACTACCGGGTCGTGCAGGTGGGCCGAACGACAGGACTCGACATCCTCGCGACGGGCCGGATTCGAGCGGACGATGAACTGCTGGTCAGTTATCGCTACACCGCGCGAGCGGACGGACGGACCAACGGCTTCCGGGCCGACCTCTCGATCGCAGCCGGGGCCCGCGGCTGGTCTTTCCTCCACCAGCACTCCACCCGGCAGAGCGGCCGGACCCCGTCTCTCGCCCCCCTCGGGTCGGCGACGACGCTCAACGACTTCGCCGATCGCCGCACGGCCCTGGCCTACCGAACCGGAGGACGCCGGGGTACCCTCGAGGCAAGCGCCGGCCATCGAACCCGCGAGCGGGGCGGATCGAGCGTAGCCGAAACCGAGCTGAGCCTCTCGGTAATCCCACCCCGGATGGGGAGTACCGACGCGGCGCTCTCCCTTGGATGGAGCGAGGCCCGAACGGACGACCGTCGCCAGCGGGGCCTGACGATGGCAACCCACCTGGGCACCTCGATCGGCCCGGCCCTCGGCCTCCGCCTGGCCGGCGAGGCCTCCGACCTCCGCTTCAGCGACAGCGGCCAACTCAGTTACGTCGACCTCCGTACCGACCTCGCCTGGCACTATGGGCGGATGACCCTCGACTTCGAATTCGACTGGTACCGGCAGTCGCGGCCGACAGCTCGCAGCACGACGAGGCTGGCAGTCCGCCTGGCTCGCGGCCTCTGACCCTCCCGGCATTTTCTCGCGCCGCATTGCGGTTTCTCGGTTCACGGGTCACCGCCGCTTCTCCCCACCGTGGGACCCGCGCCACTCGGCGCGATCAGTCCCATTTCAAGGAGGAGTCATGTCGTTCCGTCGCCTGGTGCCAGCCACCATGCTGCTCGCGACCCTTGCCGGTTGCTCGTCACCCGATGATGCTGGCCCCACCGCCCCACCTCCGGAGGACCCCGGAGCCCTGATCCAGCCGCCAACCCCAGCCGGGCCCGACCTCGATCGGGCCCGCCACGAGCGGCTGGCAGCCCGGGTGGCCCGCGCGCTTCGAGATCCGGCGTTCCGCGCCGTCATCGCGCGGGAGGTGGCCACCTCGCCGTTCCCCGAGGGGAAAATCCACCTCCAGAGTTTTCTCGATCGTGAAAACGGGGTGGAGTTCCGTCGCCTGGCCCGGCTCTCGGGCGACACCGATCAGGCCATTCGACGGGACCTCGACGTTGGGGGAGCCATCGAGGTGTACTTCCCCGTACCGGCGCATCGATCCGCCTGGAGCGGTGGGGCCGATCTCCTGGTGGCCACGGCGGAAACCGACCGCGACGCACCGGTCGGGTTCGATCTGTTCGGACGTCGCCGGGTCCTCGACCAAGCTGTCCCGCCGGCCGAGCCTGTGCTGATGGTCAGCCGCGCCGAGACCGACTTCTCCCTCCGTCCCCGCGGCATCGACGGATGCCTGGTCGACTGTGGCGGGGGCGGCAGTGGGGGTGGCAGCGGTGGAGCGCCACCGGCGCCCCAAGGGCTCTTCATGACCCAGGCCCGGTTTACCCAGACGTTCGAAAGCTGGTTCAAGGGCAGCCCCGAGTTCGAAGTCCACGTGCTCGGACAAGTGGGTACCACCGCCTCGCTCACCACCTATCAATGCGCCGGTGAGCACGCCGGCGGGCCGTACGCCTTCGATCAGAACGGTACCGCCTGGTCCGGCAGCGTGATGTTGATGAGCCAGGCCCAGCTCGACCAGTACCATCAGCAGCACCCGGGGCAGAACCTCCGCGTATTCGTCGTCGAAGACGACGACACGGCCTGCCAGATCAAGGTCGACTCGACCCGGACCGCCAACCTGTTCAAGGCCATCAAGCTGGTATACGGCGAGATGACGGGCGGAAAGGACTCGCTCGGGACCATCGCGAAGGTCTTCAAGAAGGCGCCGATTCTCCTCAACCTGATCAACTCGGCGGCGGCTTGGTTCAAGACCAACGACGACCCGGTGGGGAACGCCGTCGAGGACGTCGGGGCCGCAGGGTCGTTCTTTGCCGGGGCCAACTGGGTCATCCGGGGCGAAGTGGGCGCCACGACCGGAGCCGTCCGTCTGGAGATGCGTTAGGCGGGGCTCAGCGGCGCGGGGGGGCCGGCTGGGCGCGGCCTCCCCGACCGCCATTCCGTCAACCGGGCGGGCGCCACGGGGAGCTGAGATCCCGCCATCGAGCCGTCAGAACCACCACCGCCAGCCCAACGACCACCAGCGTGCGGGGATCGACCGGCCAGGTCCAGGCCGGATACAGCGGTTGCGACAGGGCCTTGCTCCACACGTTGGTCCCACCGTGGATCAGAATCCCGGGAAGCGCGCTGCCGCCGGTTTCGAGGAAGGCCCACGTGGCCAGGATCGACAGGGCCACCGTCAGAACCAGAAAGACCAGCTGTTGAGACAGGAACCGGCCAATCGGGGCGCCGGCCAGCAGGGCCGGCACCTCCCGCGGAAGGTGCCAGGCCATCCAAAGGGCGCCAAGGACGACACTGGCGGCGAGGGGAGATCGGAATCGGTCGAGGAGCACGGGCAGCCCAAAGCCGCGCCAGCCAAGCTCCTCGAGGGTGCCCCCTTCGTCCACCAGGTGCCCGAGAGCGAGCGCGAAGGCCACCACAATCACCGACTTACCGATGGCCGCGTCCCGAACCGCGAGCGCCTCGGCGCCGCCGACCCGGGATCCGACCCAATGGAATCCTGCCATCACCAGAGCCGAAACGGTCGCGAGGAGGCCGTAGCAACGGAGCGCCCGGGTTCGGTCCGCCCGGAGGCCCCAGGGCTTGAGGCGGCCGAGAAGCCGGCCCACGGCCCCGCCGCCCAACGCCGCCGCGGTGGCCAGGGCGGCCAGACTCGGTGCGGCCGCAAAGACGAGAACCAGCCACGCCAGCGGCTGCTCGCGAAGCGCAAACGAACCGATGGAAAGGAGGTTGGTCGCCAACCCCTCGCGTCGGAGGTAGGCGGCCAGGTCGGTCAGCACCCCTCCGCCCGCAGGCACCAGAAACACAACGGCCATCACCGCAAGGGTGATGGCCACGGCCACAGCGTAGAAGACGCCGAACCGGTGTCGGTCGATCCACCGGCTGGTCATGTTCGTTTCGTCAGGTTGCCTTGTTCAGCTTCTGGAGCTCAGACTCGTACCGCGAGCCGCATTTAGCGAGCACCTCGGTGGCGTGGAAGACGCCATCCCGCCCGAGTTTGCCGGACATGATGACTTCGATCTCATTCGCGTCCGTGAAAGTGTCCGGCACCAGTCCGGTATATGTGACCGGAAACCGGCCAGTGCTGTCGGCTACCTCGAACTCGATCCGGCCAGCCTCCGGATCCCGCTTGATGGAGCCCCGCACCACCTTGGCACCCACCTTGAGACCGACCTCATGGAAGCTCGGGTCCTGCTGGGTTCTGGTGAGGAGTTCCGAGGGGCTCAGGAAGTAGACCCCGGTCTGACTGACCCCCGTGTAAATCAGGAGGACAATGGCGGCGACGATGACGCCGGCGCCGATGGCGAATTTCGTTCCCGGTCTCATGCCTTCCAAGATAACAAATTGGCGCCGACCGTGTCATCCTCGGGCCCAGTGGAGGGTCGCGTCGACCGCCCGCCGCCAGCCCCTGACCCACCGCTCGCGCTCCGCAGGGCCGACCCGGGGCTCGGAGACCTCGAACCGGCGCCCAGCCACGAACGCCTCGAGGGAAGGCCATACGCCGACCGCCAATCCGGCCAGAGCGGCCGCGCCGAGCGCGGTGGTCTCGACGTAGTCCGGACGCTCCACCGAGACACCGAGGAGGTCCGCCTGGAACTGCATCAACCAGCGATTGGCGGTGGCCCCGCCATCGACCCTCAGGCGGGGAATCGTCAGTCCGGTGCCGTCGAGCATCGCCTCCAGGAGGTCGCGACTCGAGTGCGCCATCGATTCGAGCGCGGCTCGGACCAAGTGGGCCCGAGTGGTCCCTCGGGTAAGTCCGGTGATGGTGCCGCGGGCCTCCGGTTCCCAATGGGGCGATCCGAGCCCAACGAACGCGGGCACGAACGACACCCCGCCCGTATCGGGCACCGACTCGGCCAACCGCTCCGATTCCGCGGCGGTGGCCACGATCCCAAGGCCGTCACGAAGCCACTGCATCACCGCGCCAGCGATGAAAACGCTGCCTTCGAGCGCGTATCCGATGCCCCCGCGCGGATCACAGGCCACGGTCGCGAGCAACCCTCCAGGCGCCTCGGGCACCTCGTCACCAGTATAGAGCAGCAGAAACGCCCCGGTGCCGTACGTGTTCTTGGCCATCCCCGGCAGGGCGCACCCTTGGCCGAACAACGCGGCCTGTTGATCGCCGGCGTTTCCAGCGATCAGGATCGGACGGCCGAACCACTCGGGCGCGGACTCGCCCATGACGCCGCTCGACGGGACGATGTCGGGCAGCATCGCCGCCGGGACGCTGAACAGCTCGAGGAGCTCGGGGTCCCAGCTCCGGGATCCCAGGTCATAGAGCATGGTGCGCGAGGCATTGGTCGGGTCGGTCAGGTGCAGGCCGCCGGTCAGCTTGGCCACCAGCCAGCTGTCGACGGTGCCGAACGCCACCTCGCCCCGTTCGGCCCGACGCCGGAGATCCGGATCCCGGAGACGGTGCTCCACCTTGGTGGCCGAGAAGTACGGATCGAGCACCAGGCCGGTTTTCCGCCGGATCAGCGGCTCGACGCCTTGCCGTTTGAGGTCAGCGCATCGATCGGTGGTACGCCGATCCTGCCACACGATGGCAGGCCCGAGAGGCTCGAGCGTCCGGCGATCCCAACAGACGACCGTCTCCCGCTGATTGGTGATGCCGATGGCGACGGGATGTTCGCCCGCGGCGGCGATGGCCTCGCGGGCAGCCTGCAGCGTCGACTCGAAGAGGTCAGCTGGGTGGTGCTCCACCTGGCCGGGCGCCGGGAAATGCTGCGGAAACTCGTGTTGCGCCTGGGCCAGGATCCGCCCGTCCTGATGGACCATGACGGCGCGGGAGCTGGTGGTCCCCTGATCGAGCGCCAGAATGGAGGTCATGAGGCGGCCGCCGCCACGTCGGGGTACGCGGTGCTCAAAGGAAAGTCACTGCCAGCCATTTCCCGGGCACACCACCGGAGCATCCGCCGGCGGATGTCGTCCGGAACGCCGACGTCCCGGCTGGCCGTTCCGGCGACGAACAGCTTGGCGTTGGTCTGGAACAGATGGGGCGGGTGCATCTCGAAACTGGTCTGGTGCTCCCGCATGTAGCGGAACTCGCATTTCTCGACCACCCTGGCCAGCTCGGCCGGGCCAAGGGGGGCGACACCGAGAAACGCCGCGACCCGACGAATCACTCCAGGCAGGTCCTTCACCATGTCCTCAAAATAGACGAAGAGCACGTTGTCGTCGCGCGTGGACCGCTCCCACCATCCCCGGACGTGATCGGGCCAGGTACCCCACCACATCAGGTCCGGAGCGCAGAACCACTCCTCGAACGCGGCGAGGTTGGGAGCCAGCGGACCAACGTTGGTGACGACGAAATCGACACAGCTCGCGAAACAGGCCACGGGGTGCCGGGCA
>CADEGB010000166.1 GCA_902826755.1 uncultured Gemmatimonadota bacterium | reverse complement strand
GCCGTTGCCGATCATGGGTGGTTTCTGATGGGGAAGCCCAAGACTATCCCCCGTTTGGTGGGCCCGCAATGGAACCCGGCGTAGCTGGGCGGCCACCGAACGGTCCTCGGCGGGGGACTGGACCGGCGACTCGAGGTCTCCGACGCTAGATTCCGGGTCGGTTTTCCGGAGCCCTCATGACGGACACCAAAGCGATCTCCCGTTACCGCCAGCCGGGTGGCTCGGCCGCCGCTCGGACGGCGGCCGGTCCGCCGCTGCCCGACGCCGGAGCCCATCCGCCGAGAAACCCCGGGATGCCGTTCGAACTCGACTGGGTTCGGGAGGTCCGGGTCAATCGGAGCGCGGTCGAACGCCGAGCCGACACGCTTCCTAAGCGCCGGACGGTCAAGAAGGAATGGCAGCTTGGGTGGTTGCTCCGGGCCGCGACCCTGATGGACCTGACCACCCTCTCCGGCGACGACACCGCCAGGCGAGTCGAGCGGCTCTGCGCCAAGGCCCGCCGTCCGATCCGCGACGACCTCCTCGATGCCCTCGGCTTCGGGGATCGACCCGTGACGGTGGCGGCCGTCTGCGTCTACCACGTCTTCGTCGAGACCGCGGTCCGGGCGCTCGAGGGAACTGGAATTCCGGTGGCCGCGGTCTCGACCGGGTTTCCAGCCGGCCTGTCGCCGCTGCCGCAGCGGATTGCCGAGATCGAGGCGTCGGTCAAGGCCGGCGCCGGCGAGATCGACATCGTTATCACCCGGGCGCACGTGTTGGGCGGCAACTGGCGGGCGCTCTACGACGAGGTCCGCGCGTTTCGGGCCGCCTGCGGGGATGCCCACCTCAAGACGATCCTCGCCACCGGGGAACTGGGTACTCTCCGCGACGTCCATCGCGCCAGTCTCGTCTGCATGATGGCCGGCGCCGACTTCATCAAGACGTCCACCGGCAAGGAGACGGTCAACGCCACCCTCCCGGTGGGCCTGGTGATGGCGCGGGCCATCCGCTCGTACCGAGAGCGGACCGGCCAAATCGTCGGGTTCAAGCCGGCGGGTGGGATCCGAACCGCCAAGCAGTCGCTCGATTGGCTGGCGCTCATCAAGGAAGAACTCGGCGACCGTTACCTCCGTCCCGATCTGTTCCGGTTCGGCGCCTCCACCCTCCTCAATGACATCGAGCGCCAGCTCGAGTTCCACGTCACGGGCCGCTACTCGGCCGGGCACCGGCACGCCCTTGGGTGACCCCGTGAGCGCCACGATCGCCGGCCGCTTCGAAGTGGTCCGTCGACTCGGATCGGGGTCCTTTGCCGAAACGGTGCTGGCCCGGGATCGGGCCGCCGACCGATTGGTCGCCATCAAGGCGCTGACCCGACCGGGCAATCTCAAGGCCTACGAGCTGTTCGAGCGGGAAGCGGCGGTGCTCCGGTCGCTCCGCCATCAGGGTGTACCCGAGATCTTCGAAACGCTCCGGGCCGACTGGAACGGGACGCCGGCTTCGCTGCTCGTGATGGAGTACGTCGAAGGCCAGTCCCTGGCGGAAATGATCGACGGCGGCCGCCGATTGGCGCGGGAGGAACTGCTCGAAGTACTCCTCAGCCTCCTGGGCGTTCTCGACTACCTCCATGGCCGGATGCCGCCGGTGCTTCACCGCGACATCAAACCGGCCAACGTCATCGTCCGGCCGGACGGCACCGCGGCGCTGGTCGACTTCGGGGCGGTGCGGAGCGTCTTTTCGCCGCCCGGAGAACATGGGTCGACCGTGGTGGGCACCTACGGGTACATGCCGTACGAGCAGTACATGGGACAGGCGTCGCCGGCCAGCGATCTCTACGCGGTCGGCGCGACGGTGCTGCACGTGGTGACCGGCCGGCCACCCGCCGAGTTCATGTCGTCCGAGGGGCAGTTGGCGGTGCCGGACGAGTTGCCCTGCGGCGAGCCGTTGCGCGGCGTGCTGGTCCGGCTCCTCCGTCCCGCCCCCGGCGACCGGTACCAGAACGCCCGTCAGGTCCGCTCCGCGCTCTTCGGCGAGCCCGGGACCGCCGTGGCCGTTGCGGGGCCGGCGAGCGTCGCCGTGGCGACGGCCGTCTCGCCCGGGGTCGAGGCGCTCCTGGCGGAACTCCCCGCGGGGCCGCGGCGGATGGATCGCGCCATGCGGCGGCTGGTCAAGCGCATTGCCGGATCACCCTTGGAGCTGATGGATCCGAGGACCCCACCCGGGGCTCCGGGGTTCGACGTCGCCTCGGCCGCCATGGTCACGTTGTTCTCGGTGATCACGATCGGCATTCTTCCCGCGGTGTTCCTGAGCCTCGCGGCCACTCGGCGGCGCCGAGTCACGCCGTTCGTCCGCGAGGGGATCCCGGCGTTCGGGGTCATCGACGACATGGAGAAGGTCGACATCGGGTTCGGCGAACATCTGACCCGGGTCCGCTATCACTTCGAGATCAATGGCCGGACCCATCGGGGGTCGGATCAGGTCACGCCCTGGCGGACGGAGCGCTGGCGGGTTGGTGACCGGGTCGAGCTGCTTTATCTGCCCGATCGGGAATTCGACAGCATCATTGTGGTATGAATCGCGAGGAACGATGACGACCGTGCGGGAAGCATTCGACTCGATGGCCTGGGGCCCGGCGCCGGAATCGGCCGGCCCGGCGATGGCGTGGCTCGATCGGCACCGCCGGTCGTTCGGTCATTTCATCGACGGGGCGTTCACCGCGCCGGGTGGGGCCTCGTTTCCGACGGTCAATCCGGCCACCCGTGCTGAGCTGGCGCGAGTGACCCAGGGATCGGCGGAGGACGTCGACCGGGCGGTGGCGGCCGCGCGCGCGGCGCAGCCAGGGTGGTGGGCGCTGGGCGGCCATGGGCGGGCCCGGCATCTCTACGCGCTGGCCCGCCATCTCCAGAAACAGAGCCGCCTCCTGGCGGTGCTCGAGAGCCTCGACAACGGGAAGCCGATCCGGGAATCGCGCGACATCGACGTGCCGCTGGTGGCGCGGCATTTCTACCATCATGCGGGCTGGGCCGAGTTGATGGAGACCGAGTTGACGGGTCAGGTGCCGGTTGGTGTCGTGGGCCAGATCGTCCCCTGGAACTTTCCGCTCCTGATGCTGGCGTGGAAAATCGCTCCCGCCCTCGCGATGGGGAACACGGTGGTGCTCAAGCCGGCGGAGTTTACGCCGCTGACCGCGCTGCTCTTCGCCGAAGTGGCGGCCGAGGCGGGGTTGCCTCTCGGGGTGGTCAACATCGTTACCGGCGACGGCGCCACGGGCGCGGCGCTCGTCGACCATCCCGGCGTCGGCAAGATCGCATTCACGGGTTCGACCGAGGTCGGGCGGATCATCCGGGTGGCCACGGCCGGCAGCGGCAAGAAGCTCTCGCTCGAACTCGGTGGCAAATCGCCGTTCATCGTGTTCGACGATGCCGATCTCGACAGCGTGGTCGAGGGCGTGGTCGACGCGATCTGGTTCAATCAGGGTCAGGTCTGTTGCGCCGGGAGCCGGATCCTCGTCCAGGAGCCGGTGGCCCAGCGGCTGGTCGACAAACTCCGGGTCCGGATGGAAACGCTCCGGGTCGGCGATCCGCTCGACAAGGCCATCGACATCGGCGCGATCGTCGCGCCGGAGCAACTCGAACGGATCACGGCGTTGGTGGAGCAGGGGCAGCGCGAGGGCGCCACGCTGTGGCAGCCGAGTTGGAGCTGCCCGACGGAGGGGCTCTTCTATCCCCCAACGCTGTTCACCGAGGTTGCCCCGGCCTCGACGATCGCCCAGGTGGAGATCTTCGGGCCGGTGGTCGTGCTGATGACGTTCCGGACCCCCGCCGAGGCGGTGGAGCTCGCCAACAACACCCGCTACGGATTGGCGGCCAGCATCTGGACCGAGAACGTCAACACGGCGCTCGACATCGCGCCGAAGGTCAAGGCCGGGACCGTCTGGGTCAACTGCACCAACGTGTTCGACGCGGCCGCCGGGTTCGGTGGCTATCGCGAAAGCGGGTTCGGGCGAGAGGGTGGCAAGGAAGGGCTGTGGGAGTACGTGACCCGGACGCCGGGACCCGCTCCCCGGCCCCGGCGTGCCGCCGCGGCCGCCCCGGCGTCCGTGGCGGGCGCCCCGGCGTCCGTGGCGGGCGCCGATGGCGCCGCGATCGACCGGACCTATAAGCTCCAGATCGGTGGCAAACAGGTTCGGCCGGACTCTGGGTACGCTCTGCCCGTGCACGACAGCGCCGGCCAGTTGGTGGCTGAGGTCGGGTTCGGAAACCGGAAGGACATCCGGAACGCGGTCGAGGCGGCCCGCTCAGCATCCCCAGGATGGAGCCGGGCCACCGCTCACCTGCGGGCCCAAATCCTCTACTACGTCGGCGAGAATCTCTCGCTCCGCGCCGTGGAGTTCGGCCGATCGATCGCGCGGCTGACCGGGGGGTCGGCGCGGGCGGGCCGCGCCGAAGTGGAGCGCGGCGTCGAGCGGGCCTTTCGGATGGCGGCTTGGGCCGACAAGTACGACGGCCGAGTCCACGCGACCCCATTGCGCAACGTGACCCTCGCCATGAACGAACCGCTCGGCGTGATCGCGCTGGTGGCGCCGGAAGAGCCGACCCTGCTCGGCTTTCTCGGGCTCGTCCTCCCCGCGCTCGCGATGGGGAACGCCGTCGTGGCCATCCCCTCGGAGCGATGGCCGCTGCCGGCGCTCGACCTGGCCCAGGTCTTCGACACGTCGGACGTGCCGGCGGGCGTCGTCAACATCGTGACCGGACGGCAGGCCGAACTGGCGCCGGTCCTTGCCGGCCACGACGACGTCGACGCGATCTGGCACTTCGGTGTCCCGGCCCTCCGGGCGGAGGTGGAAAAGCTGTCCGCCGGCAACATGAAGCGAACCTGGGTCGAGCCCGGCGCGACGCGCGACTGGGAGGCGGCCGGCAGCGACGAGGAATTCCTCCGCCAGGCTACCCAGGTGAAGAACATCTGGGTACCGTACGGCGCCTGATCGACCCGTTCCAGACTCTCCAACCACATCGGAAGGTGGCATGACCGCACCGGAGGCGCGTTCGGTCGGCCGTTGGCCGGCCTGGTACCTCGTCGTGGGACTCTGCTTTGCCGCCGTTTTCATCTCGTATCTCGACCGCACCAACATCTCCGTCGCGGCCATCGCGATGCAGGAGGAGTTCCAGTGGACCGAGACGACCAAGGGTCTGGTCCTCTCGTCCTTCTTCATCGGCTACATCGTGCTCCAGGTGGCGAGCGGGACGCTCTCCAACCGGTTTGGCGGCAAGCTCGTGCTCGGCCTGGCGGTGCTCTGGTGGTCGCTCTTTACCGTGCTGACGCCGCCCGCCGCGGAGCTGTCGCTGGCCGCGTTGATCGTGGCCCGGATTGCGCTCGGGCTCGGCGAAGCCGCGGTGTTCCCGGCGTCGATCAACATGATCGGTCGCTGGGTGCCGGCGGAGCGGCGGTCTCGCGCCGTCGCGCTGCTTGGCAGCGGGCTTTCGCTTGGAACGCTGGTGGCGCTCCCCGTCACGGGGTGGCTGGTCCGGTCGCAGGGGTGGCCGTCGCCGTTCTACATCTTCGGCGCGCTCGGCGTGGTGTGGGCCATTCCGTGGTTCTTCGGGGTCGGGGCGGGGCGGGGCGTCGAGGCAGACGCGGCGCCTGGGAGCCGGACCATTCCGTGGGGTCGGATCCTCACGACCCCCGCGGTTTGGGCGATCATCATCAACCACTTCTGCAACAACTGGTCGCTCTACGTGCTCCTGGCCTGGCTCCCGAGCTACTTCAAGACGACGTTCGGGGTCACCATCGCGAGCGCCGGAATCCTCTCGGCCGCTCCGTGGGCGGTCAGCTTCGTGATGGCCAACGTGGCCGGTGGCTGGGCCGACCGGATGATCAAGGGCGGCCGCCACCCGACCACGGTTCGGAAGACGATGCAGCTGATCGGGCTGCTGGGGGGCGCGGCCGGGCTCCTCCTGCTCCAGCAGGTCGGGTCGGTCACCATGGGGCTGGTGGTGATGTGCTTTGCCTCGGGGGCACTGGCGTTCTGCCTGGCGGGGTTCGGGCCCAACGCGTTCGACGTCGCGCCGAAATACGCAGACGTCATCTGGGGTATCAGCAATACGGCCGCCACCATTCCCGGGATCGTCGGCGTGGCCGTGACCGGGTGGCTGGTCGACCGGACCGGCGGCTACACCGCGCCTTTTGTGGTCACGGCCAGCATCGCGGTGTTCGGAGCCGTGGTCTACGCGCTGTTCGGGTCGGGCGAGCGGAAGATCGACTGAAGCGGGTCCGGCGGGTCGGCGCGCGGGGATCGCTCCCCGCGCGCCGCCAGCCCGCGGTCAAGGAATCGGGACGATCGGCAGGACGATCCGCGACGGCCGGCTGGCGTCTCGATAGACCGACACTCGCGGTGGCACCTTGGGGTACACCGCCAGGTGAGAGTGCCGATCGGCGCCCTGGAGGGTGACCCGAATCCGGTGCCCCGCACCGAATCGCTTGGCGGTCGGGTGGAGGTCGAACACCAGTTCGGTCGGTTCCTTGGGCAACGGGGCGACGTCCTCCTCGAAGCTGCGGGTCCACGGGAGCCCGAAGTTGTCGAACGGCGGCTGTCCCAGCTTCCGGTGCGAGGCCCGGAGCACGCCCTCCGTTACGTAGATCGACTTGCCGGTCGAATCGACGTCCTCGAGATAGACCATCGCGTCGACGTCATTCACCGACGAGGTCACCCACAACCTTACGATCGGATGGCCGATTACCTCGACGGGGGAGTCGAGCGGGGCGGTCGTCCAGGTAAAGCCCTTCGCGTCGTTCGCGGCCAGGTCCGGATACCCGACGGCGCCACCGTACGTGTTGGCCCAGCGGTTGCCGGGGCCCAGGGTGGCGGTGGTGTCGATGACCCGGGCGTCGGAGGCCTCGGCGTCCTGCGGCACCACTTTGAGCAGTCGGCCGTCGTTGAACGATCCGGCGCTCCCCGCCTTGCCTTCCCGGAAATAGAAGTCGGTGGCGACGGCCTCGGGCAGCGGCCAGGTCGTGGCCGTGCGCCACGCCGTGGCGGCCGGCGCGTCGATGACGAAGTACCGCAGCGCCGGCTCCCGCTCGATGCCGTTGTCGACCCCCTTGAGCCAGTGGTCGAACCACCGGTGGCGCTCGGCGCCGAGGTCGAAGCCGTCCGTCTGGCCGTGGAACCACGGGCCCACGATGAGCTTCTGGGTCACCTTGAGGTTCTTGAACCAGAGGAACGCGTCTCGCGGGAAGGCATCGTACCAGCCCACGAGTCCGTACACGGGAATGCCGGATTTATTGATCTGGTCGAGGTAGGTAGCCGGCCCGCGCTCCAGGTGGATCTGTTTCCCGGAGGCCTTGTCGGTGCTGTTCCGGTACGGCACCCCTCCCCACATCTCGAACATGTTCCGGCTGACCGCGTGTTCCGCGATGGCCGAGTCCCGCTGCGCCATCCCTTGCGGGCCGTCGACCGGAGCGACCCCGCCGAACCGCATGGCGGGGCCCCAGGTAAAGGTCTTGGCATTGTCGAGATTGTGGGTCAGGAACTGCCAGTTGGTGAAGAAGTCGTCGCGATACACGCCCCCGGGGTAGATCATCGGATACCACTCGAAGACGTACATCTCCGGGAAGATGGCCTTGAGATGCGGCGGCGCTTTGCTGGCGGCAAAGAGCTGGGTAATGCCGAGGTAGGATCGGCCCGTCATCCCGATGTTGCCGGTGGACCACGGCTGGCTGGCGAGCCATTCGGTGATCTCGTAGGCATCCTCCGCCTCGGAGGGCATGAAGAAGCCCTGCTGATTGCCGAACGAGGCGCCGCCGCCGCGGGTGTCGACGGCGGCGATCACGTAGCCATGGTAGAGCAGGCGATCGATGCCCCGACCAAAGCCCGCGGCGTAGTCGACCAGCGTGTCGCCGCGGAAGAACGCCCGGTTGTACCGGTGATGGGTCCAGACGACGGGGAGCTTGTCGGCGTGGACGACGCCACCCTTGGACGGCCGAAGAATGTCGGCGGCCAGTCGGGTCCCGTCCGGCATCGTCAGGTACTGCGACGTCCGGACGTAGCCATCGTACTCGGCGGTCGAGTAGCCGTCGTAGACGCCGGGGGTGGAGGTTCGGGCGGTGGTGGCCGGCGCTCCGCCGGAGCTACAGGCGGCGGACAGGACGACGGCGACCAGCAGGGCGGGGTGACGGCGCATCGCGTTCTCCAAGGGGGACGGACCGATTGTATCACCCTTTGGCTGGGTTCCGCCATCCTGACGCGTTGCCAAAGGGCCGTCCCCCCGCAATGATTGACCGATTCCGTTGGCCCCCACCGTGGAGACCATCCCATGTCGTTGCCGATCGTTCTTGCCCTGCTGGCCTTCCAGACTCCCGCGCCCCCGGCGGTCATCCGCTCCATCCGGATCACCCCCGCGCGGCCAATCGTCATGGCGCACGACAGTCTCAGGATCACCGCCGAGGCGCTCGACTCGGCTGGGCGGGTCGTGCCCGGCGCGCGGATCAGGTTCCTGGCGGCCGGGTTTGCCAACGCTGGCAACGTGGACTCGACCGGGGTGGTTCGGACGTCGTCCGCCGGGACGCTGCCGGTGGTGGTCCTCGCCACCCTCGCGGGGACCCGGTCGATGAATCAGCGGGTCGAAGTGACGGTGGATGCGGGACCGCCCGCCACCGCCACGGTGACCGCGCCTGGCAAACTCGTGGCCGGTCAGCGGGTACGTCTCAAGGTGGCGCTTCGGACCGCCCACGGCGATTCGACCGGCGGCGCCGTGACGTGGACGAGTTCGGCGCCGGCGGTGGCACGAGTGGCGGAAACGGGCGTCGTGACGGCCGGGATTCCCGGTTCCGCCGTCATCACGGCCACGTCGGGGCGGGCTCGGACCTCGGTGCCCGTCACCGTCATTCCGCCGGTGGCGTCCCTGGCCATTCGACCCGAAAACCCCGCGGTTCGCTCCGGTGACGTGGTCCGATTCACGGTCGAAGCGCGGGATCGGGCGGGACGGGCCATCGAGGGCATCACCCCGACCTGGTCATTTTCCCCCGGCCGGGGGGAACTTGGCGACGACGGCGCGTTCGTGGCCTACGAAGCGGGCGAGTACCTCGTGACCGCGAGTCTCGGCACCACCTCGGCCGCCGCGGCGGTGACGGCTCGGGCGCGCGATGTCCGTCGGAAAGCCACCGTCGTCGGCAAGGTGGTTCGAACCAAGTTCGAGACCTCCGAGGTCTGGGTCCACCCCAACGGCAAGGTGGCCTACCTCGGCACCACCGGCGGTGGCGATCGACTCTACACCATCGACA
>CADEGB010000165.1:1876-9306 GCA_902826755.1 uncultured Gemmatimonadota bacterium | reverse complement strand
CACAACAGCTGGGCCAAGATGACCAACCACCTCATCGACACCCGGGCCCCGCTCATCGTCCGGGCGCCGGGGCAGGGTGTGCCCGGGACCCGGCTTAGGCAGATGGTGGAGTTCGTCGACATCTATCCAACCGTGGCAGAGTTGGCCGGGGTGCCGCGGCCCGGTCACCTCCAGGGCCTGAGCGCCGTGCCGCTCCTGACCGACTCCACTCGGCCGTGGAAGACGGCCACCTTCAGCCAGTTCCTCCGGCACGGGATCTGGGTGGGCCTCGACAGCACGCCGTACATGGGGTACAGCATCCGAACGGAGCGGTATCGGTACGCGCGGTGGGAAAACTGGGAGACCAAGCGCCTGGCGGGCCGGGAACTCTACGACCACCAGGCGGATCCGGACGAGGATCGGAACCTGGCCGACGATCCGGCCATGGCGGCGACGCTGGACAGCCTCGAGGCCCGTCGCCTGGCCGGATGGCGGGCTGCGCGGCCGGGCCGTTAGTCGCGGCGGAATCGGAATGATCCGGCGGACGCTGCTACTCCCCAGCCTCCTGGCGCTGGCGGCGGCGCAATGCGCGGAGCCTCTGACACAGGGGGGCCTGACGCCTTGCACGCTCCCGAACATCCCCGAGCCGCTTCGCTGCGGAACCCTCGTCGTCCCCGAGGTGCGCGGCGTGCGCGACGGGCGGACGATTGCGCTCCGGGTCGTGGTGGTTCCGGCCGCCAGGCCTGATCCCGCGCCGGATCCCTGGGTGGAACTCGTCGGTGGGCCAGGCAATGCCGCCACGGACTTTGCGGCGGCCTTCGTCGGCGACCTCAGCTATGCCCGCCGGGATCGGGATGTGCTCCTGGTGGACCAGCGCGGGACCGGTGGATCGCATCCGCTCTACTGTGAGGAGTTGGCCCTCCACCAGATCTCGTCCCTTCCCGCGCGGTTTCCCCTTGCGGCCGTCGCCGCCTGCCGGGCCAGGCTCGCGGCCGAGGCGGACCTGAGCGCCTACTCCACCGCCGCGGCGGCCGAGGATCTCGAAGCGGTCCGACGCTGGCTCGGATACCCGCGGCTGAATCTGTTCGGCTCGTCGTACGGGACGCGGGTAGCACTCGAGTACCTGCGACGATATCCGACGCGCACCCGGAGTGCCATCCTGTGGGGCGTGGTGCCGCCGGGGTTCCGGCGCCCGCGCTTCTATCCGCGGGACGGTCAGCGGGCGCTCGATCGGTTGATCGAGGAATGCGAACGCGACCCCGCGTGCGCTTCCTGGTACCCCCGGCTCCGGGGTGACCTCGGGGCGATGTGGGCGCGGCTCGAAGGCCGCCCGGTGCCCGTGTCGTTCCGCCACCCAGCTACTGGCGATACGGTGACGACGGCGATCACCCCGGCGGGCGTCGCCCAGGTCATTTGGAACGCGCTCTCGTACCCCGATCGTGCCCGCCGGTTGCCGTTCGCCATTCACCGGGCCGCGACCGGCGACTTCTCGGCGCTTCAAGCCCTCGACCTGGCGACCGTGCCGCCCCGACGTCGCTACCACAACGCGATGCATCTCTCCGTCGTCTGCGGCGAAGAGGTGCTGCAGAGCAGCGCGGAAGAACTCGAGGCGGCCTCGGCTGGTTCGTTCATGCCCCCGGACCGTGGGCTCGAGTATCTCGCCGCCTGTCGGGAATGGGGGGTGCGCCCGGTCGACCCCGGCACGCTTGGCCCCGTGGGGGCCGCGGTTCCCACGCTGATCGTCTCGGGCGAGCTCGATCCGATCACCCCACCCTCGTGGGGGGACGAGGTGGCGCGGGGCCTGCCGCTGAGCCGCCACCTCGTGGTGCCGTACCTGGCGCACGAGGCGTCCGGCCTCCGGGGGGCGGAGTGCCTGGACTCGCTCTTTGCGGGGTTCGTCGCCACCCCGGATCCGGCGGCCCTCGTGGTGGACTGTGTCGCCACGATCCGCCCGCCCGCCTTCGAGCGACCCGACCGGGGGTCGACCAGGCGTTAGGGTCGGGGGAGTCGACGGTTCATCGCCGCGGTCGGCATCGTCAGGATGCCTAACGCTTCGTCGCGGCGGGCCGGTACCGCCTCCAACCGAACCCCAAACGTCGGGCCGCCGCGTTCTGGATCGGGGTCACGATCCCGATTGAGCCATCGGCCAGGAAGACGACCGGCAAATACTCTCCAGCCGCGTCGCGCACGGACGGGAAGCCGAATCCCGGAAGCTGGAAGCTCTCGAACGCAAACGGTTCCGCCGCCACCATGGTCGGGGCCCCGCTGTCCGCCACCATGATGCGGGCGAAATTGGCGCGGAGCGAATCCGCCTTGCCGCTGACCCAACTCGCGGCCAGTTCTCCCCGTCCGCGGGCGATCAGGTACGGGTAGTAGGTCATGGCCCCCGCCTTCGCGAGGCGCCAGGTGGTCCAGGTTGCCCCCTGGTCGAGCGACCGAGCGAGAGAGACGGCCGAGTCGGCACCCCAGAACGCATACAACCCGCCTGCGGAATCCCAGGCCAGCGGTTCCACCCAACGGGGCTGGTCGGGCATCCCCGCCCGCGGCGGCGTCGTCGTCGAGTCGATCAGCGGAAACCAGGGCTCCGTGTTGGGTGGCGGGTGATGCCGCCACGACCGTCCGCCGTCCGTGCTGATCGCGATCCCGTCGCTGGTCGGGTCGAATCGATTGCCGGACGCCGAGATCGGCACGTACCGCACGGCCAACTCTCCCCGGGGTCCCACCGCGAGGTGGCTCGACCCACCGGCCGGGCTGATCCGATCGAGTTCGGTCCAGGTCGATCCCGTGTCGCGGCTGACGGCGTGCGACACGCCAGCCCCGTCGTTCCAGATGGCGTGGACGGTGCCATCGGGAGCCACCTTGATCCAGGGACGATCGTCCCCGGGGGTCTCCGACAACCGAGTCCACCTCCAGGTTTGTCCGACGTCACGGCTCGCAGCCACCTGGATGCTCTTGCCGCGGTAACCAGTGCGGTCGAACTCGAGTGTGATCAGGTAGAGCGTGCCGTCGGGCCCGGCAGCGAGGTCGATGTCGGAGTTGCCGGTGGCCACCTCGGACCGCTGGCCAAGGTCGACTCGGCTCCAGGTGCGGCCGTCGTCGTCGCTTCGGTAGAGGGGAGGAATGGAGTCCCAGTAGCCGCTCGTGAAGAGAGCCCCGCTCGGGTGTCGAACGACCATCGGCTCCCGGGCCAGAGCGTCGACGTGGCTGGTGGAGTCCACCAGGACCAGCGCCCGCGGCTCGCCCGGCGTCGGGTCGTTGGCGGACGGACCGCAGGCGGACAGGGTGGCCAGCAGGATGGCCAGCCCGACATGGCGAAACCGCATGCATGCTCCGAGGAGGGATGGGAGAAAGATTACCGGCGGGGCGGGCCAGGGGCCAGCCTCCGCCCCGAGGCTTCGGTCACCACCGGGGCTCTGTGCCGCTCACCGCAGCGTGCGGACCACCTCGCCCCGACGACCGACCAGGCGAAGCGGGCCGCCCCACGGGATCGAATGCGGGATCGGAATCCGCCCCGCCGCCACCGCCCGGACGGCTGCGAGGAACGTATAGTCGTCCGCAACGGCGTCGTTCACGGCGTACCCGATATCCCGGAGCGACGCAGCCGTGATGGCGCTCAACGGATTGGAGCCATCGTCGGCGATCCCGGTCATCAACTCGGTGTCGAAGACGCTCTCGCGCCAATGGGAATCCCGGGTTCCGCGGCCGCCGGCATTTTCCAGCGGGACCGAACCGCGGCTGAAGACCGACCCCGGGCCCGCCGCGAGCGCGTACGCCCCCCGCGCCGATGGGCCGATGAAGAGCGGATCGTCGGATCCCTCGCCGATGATCAGGCCCTTGAGTCCCCAGACCAGCGGTCCGAATCCAAGGACGTGGCCGATCTCATGGGTGATCGTCGCCTCGAGGATCCCCCGACGGGCGAGTTCCGCCATGTCGGACTGATCGACGATCATGATCCCGACCACCGGGAGGAGATCGTCGTCACGAGCCAGGCAGGCGCCCGCGGCGCCCAGGATGCCGCCGGGGCCGTCGATGGCCTCGATGGAGATATAGATCGCCAGGTCGTCGATCGTCTCGTGGAGGTCGGGATAACATCCAGCGGGATCCTGGCCGAAAGCAATCGGCACGTCCCGAACGTCGCCGACGATGAGCCGGCTCCAATGCGCGGCCGCGGCGGCGAAGGCGGCCTGCTGCTCGGTGGTGGGTGAACCGTTGAATCGAAGATCGATCGTGAACAGGGAGGCCGGCGAAGCCCCGGCGGTGGCGGAGAACGTCACGGGCGGGAGGCCGGCCGCGGTGGCACGGACCTGGTGGAGGCCCGCCGTCGGTCCAAGGCGCCAGCCGCCGAGCGAGGCCTCGCCCGAGGGGTCCGAGGTCGTGGTGGCTCGGGCGATGCGGCCGTCCCCGCTCGACACCTCGAACGAGACCGCCTGGCCAGCCACCGGTTTCCCAAGCACGTCGACGAGGCGCACGGTCGGCAACTCGGCTGTGACGTTGCCCAGGTATCCCTGTTGACCGTGGCCGCGGACGACCGAGAGGCCCACGGGTTGAGCCGCCACGCCGGTTGCCAGGAAGCTCGCTTCCGGGCCGCCGGGGTTCCGAGCCGCCAAGCGGTTGGCGCCGGGCACCTGGCCGAGGACCCACGATGACGGGTGCGCCCGCCCAGCGGCGTTGGTCTCCGTTCTGGCGCCGGTGACGACGCCGCCGCCGGCGACCACCGCGAATTCGATCGGGACCCCGCTCAGCGGGCGACCTTCGTCGTCTCGTGCCTCGACCACCGGCACCGCCGGGGCCGGCGTGCCGACGTTGGCGGCCTGATCGACAGGGGTGACCGGAACCACCGCCGCCGCCGTTCCGGTCGCCTCGAACAACACGAAGAGGCCACCGGCTTCGGCGGAGACCGCGTTAGGCCCCGCCCGGGGGCCGAGGGTCCATCCGCCCAACGTGGCGCGACCAGCGGTGGTGGTGGTCTGCTCGGCGCCGGCGATGCTCCCGCCGCCGCCGGCCGGGGCAAACACCACGCTGACGTTGGCGGTTGGGTTGTCGAACTGATCGGTGACCAGGACCACCGGGCGGGTGGCCACCGGTCGGCGGACCACGCCGAATTGTCCGGTCCCTTCTACCGGAATGATCTTCGAGGCGGGGCCGGCCACGGCGGTGGCGTGCACGGTGACGGGATTCAACGGCGGCACGGTGGCCGTGAGGGTCTGGACGCCGGCCTTCTGCCCGACCGTCCACAGCACCCCGGCTTCGCCCCGTTCGTTGGTGACGACCGAGGTCTGGTCGATGGTCCCGCCCCCCTCGGTCACCGCGAACTGGACGGTGACGCCCGGCATGGTCCCGCGACCGTCGCTGACGGTGACGCCGACCTGGCCGGGGAGCGCGGTGCCCGCCGCGCCAAACTGATCGCCCCCACGCGTCAGGACGATGGTGGTCGGCCGGCGCTCGGGGCCGGTCCCGCCGCCTCCGCCGGGTCCGCCCCCGCCGGAGCACGCGGCGGCGGCCAGCGCAAGGAACGCCAGTCGATTTCTCATTCCGGTGCCCGTCGGCGCTTCGGCGGGGTGGGGGCCCGCCAGAGGCGGTCGCCCCACCGACCGAACCCGATCGTGGGGCTGCCGGACTCCCCCCGTCGGTGGGTGTCATCCACCGTGAACCCGAGGTCCCGGAGTGCGGCCACCGACACCGGGCCGATGGCGCTGCCGAAGGTCGGGGTCCCGGTCATCACGTCGAGAATGGTGTCGTCCCAGTGGATCCAGTCACCCTCGGCGCCTAACCGTACCCAGTCGAGCGGTTCCTGGTCGCTGTCCGGGAGCCATCGGAGCCAGTTGAAGGCGCTGGTGGCGGAGGCGCCCCGGAACCGGGCCCGGGCGCTGTCGGCAAGATCGGGACGCGTGGCCCAACTGGTGCCGATCCCGAGGGCGTGGCCGAGCATGTGGCGGAAGAAGATGGGCAGCCCTCCGGGCCGGTCGTCGAGCGCGACGATGTCGTCGTGGTCGATGACGATCTGGGCGATCAACGGAATCGTGCCGCCCGCGCGATACCGACAGATGCGCGACGTGGCCGTGGCCCGGCCCGGCCCATCCATCGACACCACCTGCACGAAGACGAGGATGTCGTCGATGGTCGTCCGCACCGCGGGATGACAACGATCGGAATCGGCCGCCAGGTCGACGGGTACGTCGGGGAGATCCCCGGTCACGGCGTGCTCCCACTCGCGCCCGGCGTCGGCGAGGTCAGGGGCGATCCACAGGGGAAAGACCCCGTCGAACCGGGTCGTCAGGTCGAACCGGCGGTCGGTTCCGGAATCGCCCACCGCGGTGATCAGCAGCGGCGCCGGGGGCAGCCCGGGAGTCGTGACCTTGATCTGATTCTGGCCCGGCACCCCGGAGAGCCGCCAGGTGGGAATCCGGGCAAAGCCTAACGAGTCCGTCCGCTGGGCCCGAAAGCCGCGTGCTTCGCCCGCCGGCCCGACCGTCTCGACGAAAATCGGCTGGTCCGGCATCGGGACCCCGGAGGAGTCGAGTACCGCCACCTCGGGCCGGGCGGGCAGGAAGTTGCCCGCCGTACCTCGGAGCGACCCTCCGCTCCGGATCACGATCCGTTCGGGCCTCGGCGCCAGGGCAAAAGCCGACACGATGGTGAACGGGCCCTCGTATTCGGCCTGGGCATAAAGACGGTACCAGCCTTCGGTGGGTCCGAGCACCCACGGCATGCCGAGCGTGGCTTGTCCGGTTTGATCGGTGATCGCGCTATCGACGAGGTCGAGTCCGCCGAAAACCGACAGCGCCTTGAAGTAGAGCGGGAACCCGGGTCCGAGCAGCTTCCCGTCGGCGTTCGTGGCCTGGACGCGGATCGGGCCGGGTACCGCCTTGCCGGGCCGGGTTCGCTGGCTGTCGCCCTGGAGGATGGTGAACCCGCCGATGACGCCGACGGTCACGGCTGGCGGCGATACCAATCCGGCCGCCTCGACGTGGGCCACGTTCCGGCGCGCCAACGGACCGAGCCACCAGGCGCGGGCGGCGGCGCCACCGACCGTGGTGTCCGGGGGTCCCAATGAGGTGAGGCGTCCTCCCCCGGAGTCGACGACGAACGTCACCGCGACGCCGGTGATCCCGTTGTCGAACTGGTCGGTGACCCGGGCAAAGAGATAGGTCCTGGCGCTGTCCGCGGTGACGAGGTGGGGGTTGTCGGGCTCGGCGCGGACCTTGGCCGGCGGACCCGGTCCCACGATGGCGATGGCCGCGGTACTGACGATGTCGCCGACCTGGGCACCGAGATAGCGGACGCCGGCCCATTGTCCCTGTCGCCAGCGCGTCGAGGCGCGCCCGTTCGCATCGGTGACGACATGGGCCGGGGTCGCCGAGGCTTCCGGGTTGTCACCCTCCGGCGAAAAGTCCACGGTGACGCCCGCCACCGGTCCCACCGCGTCCGACACCTGCACCACGATCGGGAGC
>CADEGB010000165.1:0-1866 GCA_902826755.1 uncultured Gemmatimonadota bacterium | reverse complement strand
GTGACGGTCACCCGCTGGCTGTCTCCGGCAATGACGACGATCTTGGAAGGCGCCGCCGCCGCGCGATGGCTTTCGGGGGGGCGGCCGACCGGACCTGACCCTGGATCGCCGCACGCGGCGGCGAACAGGAGGAGTCCGGTCGGCCAGCGGCCGGCGCACGGCAACTTCGGCGGCCGAGGGGCCCGGCCGGGACGCGGAGGATCGCGGGTCATGTCCTTGAGAACGTAGCGCGGCTTGGCGGTTCGAGGAACGGGGCCAGGGTTTGGTGGGTCAGTGAAAGCCCCGGGGCTTCCGCCGGGAGCCGCGCGCTTCCATTCTTGCTGGGCAGGAGCGGGCTGTTCGAGTTCTCCTCGGCGAGGTGTCACATGCGATGGAAATGGGGGCGGATCGCGGTGGCTGCCGTGACCGCGGAAGTCCTGCCGATCCTGGCATTGTTCGGACTGGTTGCCCTGTTGGGACCAGGAGAGCCCGCCGCGGCTGAACAGTATGCTGCTCGGCTCGGCCGCTGGGTGGGACCGATCGGTGGCGGGGTGGCGGTTTTTCTCGGGGCGGTGTGGGTGGGTCGAGGCCTCCCCGCCGGTCAGGTTGCTCACGGGGTGGCGGTCGGTGCCGCGACCGCGGCAATCGATGGTGCGCTGCTCGCGGCGAGTGGGACGGGATTCGAGTGGCTCTTCGTCGCTTCGCAGGGTGGGCGGGTGGCGGCGGGAGCGCTTGGCGGTTGGGTAGCGCGGCGAATGGCCGGGCTCGTTCGGAGCGCCTGATTCTCTTCCGGGGAAAACGCAATGCAGTCCAACGTTGCCTGGTTCGATATCCCGGTCCGCGATCTCGATCGGGCCATCCAGTTCTACAGCGCGGTTCTCGGTGCGCCCGTCGTGCGCCAGCAGACCGGTTCGCGACCCCTCGGCATGCTCCCCACCCCGGGCGGGGGCCAGCTTGGGTGCCTGGTGCCGAACGGGGGATCGGAGCCGTCCGAGCAGGGAGTGATGATCTGGTTCAACGTCACCGGCCGATTGCGGGCTGCGGTGGCGGCGGTAACGCCGAACGGCGGCAGGATCCTGCGGGACGTCCAGGACATTGGCGGGTACGGGTTCCGGGCTGAGGTCGTGGACTCGGAGGGCAATCGGATCGCGCTGTACGGGGATGCGGACACCTGAACGGACCACCCCCGCCTTTGCGACTGACGGCCACCGGATTAGCCTTTCCGGCCGTGCAACCGACCGAACCCACCGGGCTTCCAGCCACCGCCAATCCGACCGTGCTCGACCGGGTCCGGGCCGCCGCCGACCTGCTCGAGGCCATCGTGGCAGACCGCGGGCTCCTGGCCCACGTGCCGACCGAGGACCGCCGCCGACTGTTGGCCGCGGCCGCGCTCGTGTACCACCCCGATCCGACCGCTCGGCGACGACTAGTCAAGACGACCGTGAAACTCCGCAAGGCCGACCGGGCCAACCGGGACGAGGCGGTTCGGGCCGACACCGGCATTCGGAAGCTCCGACGCCAGACGGTGTTCACCACCCCGAACGTCTTCCCGCCCGCCGGGTTTTCCCAGGAGGACGTCGAGGACGACGCGACGGCGCGGGCCGCGGCCATGCCGCACCATTGCTATGTCTGCAAGGCTGACTATTCAGTCATCCATCATTTCTACGACCGGCTCTGCCCGCCGTGCGGGGATCTCAACTTCGCCAAGCGGTCCGAACTTGCCGATCTCCGGGGTAGGGTGGCGCTTCTCACCGGTGGCCGGGTCAAGATCGGTTACCAAGCCGGTCTCAAACTGCTGCGGGCCGGCGCCCGGCTCATCGTCACCACCAGGTTCCCGCGCGACTCGGCGGTTCGCTATGCGGCCGAACCCGACTTTGCCGACTGGAG
>CADEGB010000164.1 GCA_902826755.1 uncultured Gemmatimonadota bacterium | reverse complement strand
ACCGTCGCGACGAGTTCCGGGCCTCCAAGGTCGTCCAGGAGCGGGCTCTGCGGAATCCGAAGATCGAGGTCATCTGGAACCGCAAGGTCATCGACATGGTGGGCGACCCGACCGGCCTCAAGCGGCTCACCCTCGAAGACACCAACACGGGAACCCGCTCCGACCTGGCGGTGACCGGGGCGTTCGTCTTCATCGGGTTCACCCCGAACAGCGGGCTCGTCAAGGCGCACATCAACCACGACCCATCCGGGTATCTGGTCACCGACGACCGGATGATGACCTCGATTCCCGGTCTGTTCGCCGCGGGCGACCTCCGCGTCCAGTTGACCCGCCAGGTCACCACCGCCGTCGGGGACGCCACGACCGCGGCCATCGCGGTCGAGAAGTACCTCACCGAGCTCAAGAGTCGTACGGCGGTGTGACGCATGGCGCCGCTTCGCGTCATCACCATTCCGAACGGGCAGTTCCAGGAGAACTGCTACCTCCTGGCCGAGACGGGGCAGGCGGATGCCGTCATCGTCGATCCGGGCGAAGAGCCCGAGTCGTTTCTCGCCGCCGCGGCGCGGGAGGGGCTTCGGATTCGGGAAATCTGGCTCACCCACGGCCACCTCGATCACGTGGTGGGCGTGGCGGACGTCAAGGCTGCCACGGGCGCCCCGGTCTTGCTGCACCCGGCGGATGAGCCGCTGTACCGGAACCTGCCGCAGCAAGGGCTCTGGTTCGGCCTCCGGCTCGCACCCCCGCCGCCGATCGACCGGGAACTCGCCCACGGGGGCACCGTCGCGATCGGTTCGACGGTTTTCCAGGTTCGCCACACCCCCGGTCATTCCCCTGGTAGCGTGTCCTTCGTCACCGACGGGCTCGTCATCGGCGGCGACGTCCTGTTTCAGGGCTCGATCGGCCGGACGGACCTGCCCGGGGGGAGCTTCGACCGCCTGATCCAGTCGATCCGCGAGGAGTTGCTGGTGCTGCCAGATGACACCGTGGTCTACCCCGCACCGCCGCTCGGCGCGGAACTGCGCAGTACCCCCTTCCTCGCGCGTGCTTGACCTGTTATGCCCGAAGCCGTGACCACGAGGTCTGGTCTCCGCCGCTAGCTTGTCGGTCCGTGACGAGGCCCGCCGCCCTTCCGACCCTCTCGTCCGGAGCCGCCACGGCGGATCGCTCCGGCACGGAGTTGCCGCCCCGCCTGAGACCGCACGCCCGGCTTGGGGTACTGGACGTCACCAAATACTTCGGAACCACCAGCGGCGGGATCAAGACTTACCTGCTTGAGAAGGCCCGGTTCGTGGCCGTCCGCCCCGAGCTGCGCCAGATCATGGTCGTCCCCGGCCCGGCCGATCGGGTCGATACCCGGAACGGCTCTCGGATCTACGCCCTTCGCGGGCCCCGGATCCCGGCCAACCCGCCGTATCGATTCCTGCTGGCCACCCGGTCGTTCCGACGGATCGTGGAACATGAGCGGCCTGATCTGATCGAGGTCGGGAGTCCGTTCCTGGTGCCGTGGTTGAGCCGTCTGGCCAATCGGCGTCACGAAGCGCCGATGGTCTGGTACTTCCACACCAACTTCCCTCGCCTTGTCGGCCCGGAACTGGGCCTGTCCCGGACCCGGCCGCTGGCCGTTGCGCTGCTCGAGCGCTACGTCCGGTTCCTGGGCCGCCGGTTTCCGGTGGTGATCTGCGCCTCCGACTACGCCGCCGCCGAACTCCACGGCTGCGGGGTCGAACGGGTGGTGCGGGTACCGTTAGGCGTCGATCTGGTCACCTTCCACCCCCGCCGGCGGGAGTGGGCGGCCGAAACCAGGGCGGTGCACGGCCTGCCCGAAGGTCCCCTGGCCATCTATGCCGGCCGATTCGCCGCCGAAAAGCGGCTTGACGTCGTGCTCGACGCCTGGGCCGAGGTCGAACGGAGGAGTCGGATGCGGCTGGCGCTGATCGGGGCGGGTCCCGAGGAAGCTCGCCTCCGGGCCCACCCGTACGCGGATCGGGTCGTCTGGCTCCCGTATCAGCGCGAGCGGGATCGATTGGCGGATCTGCTCGCGGCCGCGGACGTGACGGTGGCGCCAGGCCCCTCGGAGACGTTCGGGCTTTCGGTGTTGGAGAGTCTGGCGTCCGGCACCCCCGTGCTCTCGGTGGACGCCGGTGGAGCTGGCGAACTGGCGTCCCGCTCCCGTGCCGGCGAACGCTATTGCGATGGGGATGCCGGCCACCTCGCCCAGGCGGCGGTCTGGCTGGCCCGCCAGAATCTCCCGTTTCTCGGCGAACGAGGCCGCCGTTATGCGGAAACGGAGCACTCCTGGGATGCCGTGTTCGGCGCCCTGTTCGAGGTCTACGCCGGCGTGGCCGCCGGAGGGTGGCCGGTTGGCGGTCCCGGGCGCGCCCTATGACCGTCGGTTGGACGGGCCATCTGGCGGCGGCGGGACTGGTCGGCCTCGACCTCCTGGCCCGGACCGGTCGGCTGCGGATCTTGCTCCGCGCCGCCGGTCAGCGGATCGGGGATGGCGACGCTCTTCGGGCCAACGTCCTGGCCGATTTCGGTTCGGCGATCACGCCGATGCGTGTCGGTGGCGAGCCGGCCCGGGCGGCAGGCCTCCGAATGGCGGGGGTGCCGTGGCCTCGGGTCGTCGGGGCCCTCGCCACCGAAGTGGCGGTGGCCGCGCCCGTCACGATCGCGATCGGCGCGGGGCTGGTCGTGGCGTTCGGCGGCCAATGGTGGCGTGACGCGGGCCTTCGCGTCCAGCGGACGCCGGGACCGATCGGCCTCTGGCTCGCGGCGGTCGTCATCGTGGCGGGGTCGGCCTGGTGGGTGCGCCGCCGCTCGGCGAAGCTGGGCGCCGGGAGGACCCGCTCGCCATCGGGTGACCGCGGTACCGCGGCCGTCGCGCCGGCCCCCGGCGGCCGGCGAGCGCTCGGTGCCGGCGCCCGCGTCGTCGCCCTGGCCGCGCTCCTCTCGGCCGTCAACGTCGGCTGCCGGATTGCGATCCTCCCGGTGCTGATGTGGAGCGCGGGCGGCACCACCGCCGTCGGGACCGTCGCGCTGGGGGCGTTTCTGCTGACCTACGGCCAGCTGGTGACGCCGTCGCCCGCCGGAGTGGGCATGATCGACGCCGCGTTTCTCGCCGGTGGGGCGGGAGCGGCCGATCTCGGGCTGCTCCTCGCCTGGCGCTTGTATACCACCGGCATCGGCGCCGGCCTGGGGGGGCTGGTGGCGGCCTTGTACCTGGGTCGCTTTCGGATCCTCAGGGCCTCGCGTTAGGCGGCCCTGGCGGAACGACCGGCCGCCGCCGCGTCGGCGTACGACGCGACCAGTCGATCGTAGATCGGCCCCCACGACCGACCCAGTGCCGTGGTCCGAGCTCCCCTGGCCAGGTCCCGGCGGAGGGCTGGGTTGCCGAGCAGGCGGTCGAGCGCGTCGCGGAACGCCCCATCCTGATCCGGGTCCGCCAGCAGCACGTTGACGCCGTCGATGCCGAACTCGCCGATTCCGCCGGCGGCCATGGCAACCGGCGCCACGCCCGCCGACATCGCTTCGAGGGTCACGTTGCCGAATGTCTCGGTCACCGATGGCATCGCGAAGACGTCGGCCGAGGCGTAGGCCGTCGCCAGTTCGATCCCCCGCTTCATCCCCGTCAAGTGCACCCGCGGCAATGCCCGCCGCCGGATCTCCGGCTCCATCAACCCCTGGCCCGTGAACACCAGGTGAGCCCGCGGGTATCGCGGTGCGAGAGACTTCCACGCATCGAGCAGCCGCTCCACCCCCTTTTCCGGGGCGATCCGGCCCACGTAGCCGACCAGGAGGTCGTCGGGACCGATTCCAAGCTCCTGCCGGTAGCGGGCCGAGCGGAACGACGGCGAGAATTGGTCCGCGTCGACCCCGCGGGTCCAGATGCCGGTGTGCTCGATGCCCCGGTTCCGCAAATGGCGTTCGAACGAGGCGCTCGGCGTCAGCACGCGATGGGCGTGCCGATAGAACCACCGGAGGTAGAGCCACCCGGCGCCGACGGCCCAGCGCATCCCGTAACGTCCGGCGTAGCGCTCATAGTCGGTGTGCGCCGATGCAATGATCGGCGCCTCGATGGCCCGGGCGGCGCGGAGCCCGGCATAGCCCATCGCGAATTCGGTCGCCAGATGGACCAAGTCGGGTCGGAAGCGGGCGAGGTCGGCGGTGATCTCGGCCTGGTCCGGAGCGGCCCACTGCACCTCCGGGGAGAGAAAGAAGGTCCGCCCGGGACTTCGATGGACCTCGGGCCGGTCTGCCATCCCGTCCCCCAGCGGGTACGCCGCGGAGTAGACCCGGAGCTGGTGCCCCCGTCGGATCAGCGCGTCGGCGGTCCGGGTGAGCGTGGTCGAGACACCGCTGATCATCGGCCAGTACACCTCGGAAAACATGGCGATTCGCATCGGGACGCTCCGATCAGGTGGCTTCGGGCAGGCCCGAGGGCAGCAGGACCGACCGCGCCTGCCGCCGAGGAACCGACCCGAGGAGGGATGGGACCACGACCAGTTGGAGGAACCCGGCGACCACGAGACCGGCCACCGTGTCGATCGCGAAGTGGTTCTGGGTATAGACCGTCGCCAGCGCGATCAGGCCCGCGAGGACGGTGATCAGCCAGGCAATGCCCGGGCGCCCGATCCGCCACGCGATCCAGGCGAACGTGACCGCCCCGACCGTGTGGGAACTCGGGAACGCGGTGCCCAACGAATCACCCGCCGACCGAAGGCCGAGGTTGAGTTGATAGAAGAAGCCGGCGGTGAGGTCGCCCTGGTGGATTGGCCAGAGTTCCCGCGGGCCAACCACCGGGAAGTACGAGTAGATCAGGAAGCAGCCGCGATACGACACCGCGATCCGAAGCACGACCTCCCTCCGGGTGGCCAGGCTCCGCCCGGCCAGCAGCGCCAGCGGAATGGCCGCCAGCATCAGGTAGTACGAGAAGTAGGCACCCTGCATCATCTCGCTCATCGCGGTCCACGGCATCGTCTCGACCCATGTCAGGTTGAGATGGGTTCCGAACAACTGGAGGTCCCATCCCGCCACCAGGGGATCGTTGATCGGCGCGGGGAGGAGGTCGTGGCGGAGACCCAGCTCGTTCCAGAACATCGCCGTCCACAACAAGGGATACGTCTCCCGTAGCCCGGCCGTGACCTGACTCAGGGGGCGCTGAATCCGCCGCAGGAGCCACGGCAGCGCGAGCGCAACGAGGTGCACGGCGGCGAACCAACGGGCGGAGGGAAGACGGGGAGCGAGGGGAAGCCAGGAACAGAGGAGGAGGACGTTGACCAGGGCTACCCAGCGGTCGACGGGCAGCAGGGTCTCGGAATCCCGCATCGGGGCTCTCGGTTCGAGTCACCCTAACATGCGGTCCGATTGCCTCGGGCCGACGACCACCCCGTCACCGGCCGGTCACGGGGCGGTGGCGGAACGATGTCGATGGTTAGGCAGGCCATCCGGTGCGGGTCGGGTCAGGGCGGCGGGGCCATCCCGATCATCATCACCGTCCGCTCGAGTGCCGACTCGACCCCGTGAGGCACATCGGCGGGTGCCCAGACCAGCTGACCCGGCCCGGCCTCGAACCGCTCGGCGCCGACGATCATTCTCGCCTTTCCCGAGAGGATCAGATAGAATTTGTCGGCTCCCCGGTGGGCGTGGACCGGCTGCGATTGACCAGGCTCAAAACAGTTGAGTCCCAGGAAGAGCCGCTCTCCCCGGACCAGGTCGCTCTTGGTGGCCTTGTCGGCCGAGAACCGGCCAGCCGCGGCGGGGTCCAGCAGATACGCGCTCGTCATTCGATCTCCGATCATTTTACCCGACGAGACGGCCATGTCGTTCCGACTGGAAAAGGACCCGCTCGGTGAGCGGGAGGTGCCCGCCGAGGCGCTCTACGGAATCCAGACCCTCCGGGCCGTCGAGAACTTCCCGATTTCCGGGCTTCGGCCGTTGCCCGCGTTCGTCGACGCCGTCATCTGGATCAAGCGAGCGGCCGCCGACACGCATCGGCACACCGGCCGGCTCGAGGCGCGCCTCGCCGAGGCGATCATCGCGGCCGCCGACGAGGTGCTTGCGGGCCGTCATCGCGACCAGTTCGTCGTCGACGTCTATCAGGCCGGCGCGGGAACCTCCCATAACATGAACTGCAACGAGGTCCTCGCCAACCGGGCCAATGAGATCCTCGGCGGGACGCGCGGCGGCTACGCCCCGGTCCATCCGAACGACCATGTCAACATGGCCCAAAGCACCAACGATGTCATCCCCACGGCCATCCGGCTGGCCGCCCTCGCCACCCTGCCCACGGTGCTCGCCGCGCTGCGGGGGCTGGCCGACACGTTGCGGGCCAAAGGCCGCGAGTTCGATCCCATCCTGAAGGCAGGCCGAACGCATCTTCAGGACGCGACCCCGATTCGCCTCGGTCAGGAGTTCGCGGCGTGGGGTCGGACGGTCCAGCGCCATCACGACAAGTTGGTCGAGGCGGCCCGCTGGCTCCGGGCGATGCCGATCGGTGGCACGGCGGTCGGGACCGGGCTCAACGCCGAGGTTGCGTACCCCGGCTTGATGGTCGAGCGGCTGCGGGCCCTGACCGGACTCGATGTCGAGGTGGGGGAAGACCGGGTTCAATTGATGCAGTCGATGGGCGACGTGGCCACGTTCTCCGGCGCCGTCCGCGCCTACGCGCTCGACCTCAACCGGATCGCCAACGACATTCGGCTCCTGGCCTCCGGCCCTCGGACCGGCTTGGCCCAAATTCGCCTGCCGGCGGTCCAGCCAGGGTCGAGTATCATGCCGGGCAAGGTCAATCCGTCGATCGCCGAGATGGTCAACCAAGTCTGCTTCCAGGTGCTCGGGCTTGACACGACCGTCGCCCTCGCCGCGGAGGCCGGCCAACTCGAGCTGAACGTGATGATGCCGGTCATCGCCCACAACCTGCTGTTTGCCCTGACGATCCTGGCCAACGCCACCCGACAGTTCGATCGGGCCTGTGTCGCTGGGATCGAGGCGGACGAGGGCCAGTGCGCCCATTGGCTCGAGCGGAGTCCCGCCCTGGTCACCGCGCTGGCGCCGATGATCGGCTACGCTGAGGCGGCTCGCTTGGCCAAAGAAGCGTTGGCCTCCGGGCTCACGGTCAAGGAGTTGGTGGGCCGGAAGGGGCTGCTCCAAGGTGGGGAGCGAGATCAGACGCTCGACCTGCGAGCCATGACGGAACTCGGTGTGCCGGGCGGCTCCCCGCTGCCCGGCGGTGGGTAAGAAGCCGAGACATTGGATGCGATCGAAACCTCGAGAGGAACTCATGAGACGTTTGGTGGCGGGCCTGTTGGTGGTTGGGGCGCTGGCGGGACGGGCGGAGGCCCAGCGGGTCGAGGTGTCCGTTGGATCAGGCGTGGTGGATGGGCCGATCACCGGTCGGGCGTATGTGATCTTTTCCCGCGACAACAGTCGCGAGCCGCGCCTCCAGGCTGGATCCTACGCGGGCGGGGTGCCGTTCTTCGGGGTTGACGTCGAGGAGTTGCGGGGCGCCGTACCGGCCGTGTTCGACGCCGCCACGCTCGGCTTCCCGGTCAAGAGCATGCGGGACATCCCGCCCGGCGAGTACTACGTGCAGGGGCTCCTGGCGCCGTACACCAAGGTCACCCCGAAGCATGGCAAGACCATCTGGGTTCCGTGGGACCAGTGGGAAGGCCGCCAATGGAATCGGACGCCGGGCAATCTCGTCAGCGAGGTCCAGCAGATCCGCTGGGATCCGAGCAGTTCGACCGTTCGCCTCACGCTGACCCGGACACTGCCGCCGATTCAGTCGCCGCCTGACACCCGGTGGGTCAAGCGGATCAAAATGCAGAGCAAGATGCTCTCCGAATGGTGGGGGCATCCCGTGTACCTCGGCGCGACGGTCCTCCTCCCGCGGGGATGGGAGGACAACCCGACGACCCGCTACCCGGCCATCTACATCCAGGGCCATTTCGGCGAAGGCGCCCCGTTCGGCTTCAACCCCGACGGCCAGCCGGAGACGGCTGAGGCTCGAAAAGCGCGCCTGGTGCGGACGGCGCGGGAGCCGGGGTACGAGTTTGCCCAGGCCTGGATGGGCCCGAGCTTTCCCCGGATGGTGGCGATCACGTTCCAGCACCCGACGCCCTATTACGACGATTCGTATGCCATCAACTCGGCCAACACCGGGCCGTACCAAGATGCCCTCCTCCAGGAGTTGATTCCATATCTCGAGGAGAAGTTCCGGTTGATCCCGAAGGGATATGCCCGGCTCCTCACCGGCGGATCCACCGGCGGGTGGGAGGCACTGGCCCTCCAGATTCAGCAGCCGAAGTTCTTCGGTGGGACCTGGTCCCTCTATCCGGACGCGGTCGATTTTTCCCGCAATCAGATGATCGACAATTACGCCGACACCAACGCATTCATGCCGAATGCGCGGCCCAATCAGTGGCTGCTCCACGAACGGTTCCTGAGTCGGGGCGAGGACGGTCAGCCCTGGACGACGGTTCGCCAGACGGCGCAGCTCGAAATGGTGCTCGGCTCCAAGGGCCGCGGGGGGCAGCAGCTCCAGGTCTACGATGCCGCCTACGGCCCGGTCGGCGACGACGGCTACCCGAAACCGCTGTTTGATCGGGTCACGGGCACGATCGACAAGAGCGTCGCCCAGTATTGGCGCGACAACGGCTACGATCTCAACCACTATCTCCGGCAGAACTGGTCGCGGATCGGAAGGGATCTCAACGGCAAGATCACGGTCTGGACCGGCGACATGGACAACTACTTCCTCAACCTCGCCGTCTACGAAATGGAAAAGACCATCAAGGATCTCGGCGGCCGGGCCACGTTCGGATACGGCCGGCCGATGAAACCGCACGGATGGCAACCGGTATCCAACGCGGAGATGGTGCGCCAGATGTCGCGGCATGTGGCGCTCCGGGCCAACGTCGAGGGTCGGTGATCGAGGGTCGAGGTTTGGGTGGGGCAGGGGGCGGGCCGAGTCCGGCCCGCCCCTTCGTCATGTTGGGACTGATCGCCGTCACCGAGTTGCTCGGCATGGCGGGGTGGTTCGCCGGGGGAGCAGCCGCCGGCGAACTCGTGATTCGGTGGAATCTGACGCCGGTCGACGCGGCCTGGCTCACCTCCGCCGTTCAGCTTGGTTTCGTGATCGGGACGTTGATGGCCGCCGTGCTCAATCTGCCGGATCTGATCCCGAGCCGATGGTACGTGGCCGCCGCGGCGCTGGCGGCTGGGGTTGCGAACGCCTCGCTGCTCGTGGTCGATGGCTTTCCCGCCGCGCTGGTCACCCGGTTCATGCTGGGTGTCTGTCTCGCGGGTGTCTAGCGGCCCGCCATGAAGATGGGGGAAAGCGGGTTCGAGGGACGAGGGAGCGGTGGTATTGGAGTGGGTGTCGGGG
>CADEGB010000163.1 GCA_902826755.1 uncultured Gemmatimonadota bacterium | reverse complement strand
TGCGTGAATCGCGCGGATGCGGCCATCGCGTCCAACGAAGAGGGTCGTCGGAACATCTGGGTGGCCGAAGGTCCCTCCTACCCGGCCCGCCGACTGACCCGGTTCGACCGCGACGACGGCCAGGAACTCTCCAGCATCACCATCTCGGCGAATGGCCGTTCCGTGGCATTCGTTCGGGGCGGCGACCACGACTGCAACTGGGACTGCACCGTTCCGGTCAATCCGACCTCGTCACCTGTGGCGCCGGTGGTGGCGGTTTGGATTGCCCGGTTCGACGGGACCGCCGCCCGCTCGATCGGCGACGGCGACACCCCAGCCATCTCTCCCCGCGGCGACCTGGTGGCCGACGTGCGCGACCGCCAGATCTGGGTGGCGCGGATCGACGGCGCGGCCCCGCCCCGCCGGATGTTTGCCGCTCGAGGCGACCTCCGGGAGCCCACCTGGTCGCCCGATGGGCGGCACCTCGCCTTCGTGGCTGATCGCGGCGACCACGCCTTCATCGGCGTGTATCGCGACGACAGCACCGCCATTCAATGGCTGGCCCCGAGCACCGGCCGCGATCTGATGCCGCGGTGGTCGCCGGATGGGAAACGGATCGCGTTCGTCCGTCGGCCCGGCCTCGGTGGTCCGCCCGACTCGATCCTCACCTTGCCGCTGCAGCCCTGGAAGATCGTCGTGGCGGACCTGGCCACCGGCGCGGGCACCGTGGTGTGGAAGAGCCCCGCCACGATACGCGGCGGCTACCCCCGGAGCTTCGGCGCCAACCTCCACTACGCGGCCGGCGGGCGGATCGTCTATCTGTCGTACGAGGACGGCTGGCCCCACCTGTACTCGGTGAGTGACCAGGGAGGCCCCCCGCTCCTCCTCACCCCGGGCGACTGCATGGTGGAAACGGTGCGGCCGAGTCCCGACGGCCGCTTCCTGGTCTACTCCGCCAACGGGGGCCCGGCCGCCGACGACATCGACCGCCGTCACCTCGGACGGGTGTCGGTGGACCGGAGCGACGCGCGAGTCCTGACGCCGGGCACGGGGCTCGAGTATTCGCCCGTGGTGATGGCCGACGGCCGGACGATCGCGTTCCTGGGCGCCACCCCGACCACGCCGGCCATGCCGATGGTGATGCCCGTCGACGGCGGGCCGGTGCGAGGGATCGCAGGGGGACGGTTGCCCGCGGCGTTTCCGAGTCAGCACCTGATCGTCCCTCGGCCGGTCACGTTCCGCGCGCCCGACGGGTTGATGATCCGAGGCCAGCTGTTCGAACCGCCGGGCGGTCCCACCAAGCGGCCCGCCGTGATCTTTGCGCATGGCGGTCCCGAACGGCAGATGCTGCTCGGCTGGCACTCGATGGAGTACTACGCCGCCACCTACGCGCTCAATCAGTATCTGGCGGCCTCGGGCTATGTCGTCCTCGCCGTCAACTTCCGGCTCGGCCTCGGCTACGGCTTCGATTTTCACCGGGTGGCGGACGGCTGGTCGCGGGGCGCGTCGGAGTACCAGGACATCAAGGTGGCGGGCGAGTACCTTCGCGGCCTGCCGGGCGTCGACCCCGCCCGAATCGGGATCTACGGAGGTTCCTACGGCGGCTTCCTGACCGCCATGGCCCTCGCCAAGGATTCCGATCTCTTTGCCGTGGGCGTCGACATTCACGGACCGTCCGACTGGACTGCCGACAACGCCTCCCGGATCGGTGGTCTGGCCTGGGACTACGAGAAGGGCGACCGCGCCCGGGCGGCGGACGTCGCGTATCAGGCCTCTCCCGTGGCCCACGTGGCGGGGTGGCGATCGCCGGTCCTCTTCATCCACGGCGATGACGACCGCAACACCCGCTTCTATCACACCATCGACCTGGTCCGGCGCCTCGAGGTCCGCGGGGTGCCGTTCGAGGAGCTGATCATCCCGGACGACACCCATCACTGGTTCCGCCACGCCAACGGGCAGCGGGTCTGGGCGACGACGGCGGAGTTCCTCGGCCGTCACCTCCGCCCGGGGCAATGACGACCCGGTGAATCACCGGCCCCGGCTCCCCTCGTAGGGTTCGCAACCCCACCCGAGCCGTCATGCCATCGAACTCCGTCACCGCAGCCCTGTTCGTCGCGCCGCTGGCCCTGACCAGCGTCGTCGCCGCCACCGCCCAAGTGGAGCTGGTCGGCCGAGGAACGATCTCGACCGCCGCCCCAGAGTTTGCCATCACCTTCACGCCCGACGGCGCCGAGGCCTACTTCACCAGGACGTCGGCCGGCCGCGACACCATGGTGATCATGGTGAGCCGACGCACCGACGATGGCCGGTCTGCTGCGAGGGTGGCACCGTTCTCCGGTCGGTACGTCGATGTCGACCCGTTCATCACACCCGACGGGCGCCGGTTGTACTTCAGTTCGACCCGGCCGCGGCGGGGGGAGCAGGGCACCTCCTTCAACACCTGGTATGTCGAACGGCAGGGAGTCGAGTGGAGCGAGCCGATCGACCCGGGATCGCCCCTCAACTCGGATTCCACCGACATTTTCGTCTCGCTGTCCACGGCCGGCGAGTTGGCGCTGAGGTCCAACCGGTCCGGCGCGACCCGAGTGTATCTCGCGCGCCCAACGGATGGTGGGTGGGCGGAGCCCACGCCAGTGACCTTCGGGACGACCCCGGAGGGCAGCAATCCCCTGCTCCACCCCTCGGGACGCGCCATGGTCATCGTGCGGGCGGGTCCTGACGATCGGGCTGATCTCTTCGTGAGCTGTCGGGAACGGAATGGCGATTGGGGAACGCCATCCCGACTGCCGCTCGTCAACTCCCAATGGGCCGAGTTCGCGCCGGCCTTCGATCCCGGGGCTCGGTCGCTGTATTTCACCTCCGAGCGACCGGGAGTATCCCCCGCCCCGGCCGATGGCGGGCGGCCGCCGGGGGACATCTATCGAATCCCCATCGACGATCTTGGCGTTGCCTGCCTGAGCGCTCGATAGCTCGCACCGGGGGTTTGCGGAATCCCGGAGTTCGAGATAACGTGGCTCCGAGCCTGCCAGACAGGCTGGGGCAGATACGTCATCGCTCCGGAGCGACCCATGAGCGTATCGTTCGGTTGGCTTCGATTCCTCGTCGGGGTCAGTCTCACGACCACCGTCGGTGCCTGTGGCTCGTCCCCCCGAGGCGAGCCGTTCACGACCCGTGACAGCGCCGGAGTCCGCATCGTCACCTCGACCCGACCCGCCTGGACCGACGGGGGCGGGTGGCGCATCGCCCCGACCCCAGATCTGGCGATTGGGGCAGCCGATGGCTCGGACGAGTACCTGCTCTCCTCGGTCTGGGACGCGACGCGGCTCGCAACCGGTGTCATCGTCATCGGCGTCGCCGGCGCGCACGAACTCCGCTGGTACGATTCGGCCGGGCGGTTCCTCAAGAAGGCGGGGCGAAAGGGTTCCGGGCCCGGCGAGTTTTCCGATTTTGCGGATCTCCGGATGTGGTCACTTCCCTCGGGCCGCGTCGCGGTGCGCGACATCTTCCCGCGGGTGAATGTCTTCGACACCGCGGGAGGGTTTGCCCGGACGATCGTGCTCGAGGCCCCCATGACGGCTTCCCGGCCAACGCTGATTGGCGCCCTCGCGGACGGCAGCTTGCTGACGATGGCGTGGGAGGCTGAAGGCGCCATCGTCCCCGGTCAGGTTACCCGGTCCGCCGTGCGCTACTTCCGTCACGCCGAAACGGGGGTGCTGATGACGGAGATCGGGCGGGCTGAAACCGCCCCGCGTTACATCCACAACCTGAACGGCGTCACTCATTTTCCCTACCTGCCGTTGACGGCGGAGCCCGTCGCCGTGGCGGACAGCGCTTCCATGCTGCTGATTCGAAGGGGCGACCCCGTCATCGAGCGACTCGATCTCGATGGTCGGCTGATGGCGAGATACGCCTGGCAGCCCGAGCGGCATCCCGTGACGCCTGAGTTCTATCGACGCTACGTCGCCGCCGATCTGGCCACGACCACCGACCCGCAACAGAAGCGGCTCTATGAAGCGTACTATGCCCTGACCTTGCCACTCCCGGACTCGGCGCCCAGTTCACGCGAGCTCTTTGTCGATGACACCCGACACATTTGGGTCGAGCGGTTCCGCTTTCCCGGCGAGGTCCACCGCACCTGGGACATCCTCGATCCGGGAGGGCGCTGGCTCGGCGCCCTGAGCTTCCCCGGCCGGTTCTGGTTCCACCGCGCGGGCGGCGACTACCTCCTTGGTGCGACCATGGACAGCCTCGACGTCGAGCGGGTCGAACGGTACCGGCTCTCGCGCCCATGACCTCCAGTCAAGGACGGCCTCAGACTGACCCCGCTGGCGGACCCATGGCTGTCGAGGGAACAACTGCGGGCTTCGCCCTCCGCGGTGCCGTTCGGAAACTCGGACGTGCCAAGCGGTTCCCGCCGACCGGATTCGAGCCCCATCGAGCCGGTACGTCGACGTGACGCGGCCGTGAACAGGAGGCCGGACCTTCCTCCGGGTGCCTTCCTTCCCTCCCTGGACCCTGCTCGGCCTTGCCGTCGTGACGAGTTGCGGCGGCACTGGCCCCGACGCCTGTGTTCAGGATCCGTCCGCCCGCGTGGGGGCCACCGACGGTGCCGTCGACTCGCCGATCGGGGTCCGGGCCGCGGCTGGATTCGAGACCGCCCTCGAGCGATGGCAGCCAGCCCACCGCGTCGAACCGGCCGCCACTTGGACCGCGCGCTATCCCATCGACGACTCCGACACGGTTTTCGCGGCGGTGCCCGGCGCGCGCGTCACTGAGGTCAGCTGCGGGTCCGCGGCTGGCGACTTGCTGCCGCAAGCGGACGGCCGTACTGGACCCGATGGAACCTTCACGATCGGGTGCCCCGCTACCCACCCGTCCGCTCGTGGAGTCGTGGTACTCGAGGGCGAGTATGCCAGCGTTTCGGTCGGCACCACGGGGACGCAACGGGCCGCGTTTTCGAGTGTGGAGGACCCGGTGTTCCCCCGGGGCGCTGGTCGGGCGTTCGCGGCCACCGGATTCGTCGCGCCACGGGCGGCGGCGCGGTTCGGCCAACTCCGGTCACCGGTCCGCATCGTGGTCGGCGCGCCGGGCGTGGCCCGCTCCGCTGGCCGTTACGATCCCGAGCAGGATCGAATCGAGTTGGGCGACCTCGCCCTCGAGTCATTAGACGGCGAAGCAGCCTTCTTTCGGATGGCCCACGAATACGGCCACGCCTACCATTGGGCGGCGATCGAGCCATGGGCCAGCTACCGGTGCGTTGGCGGCACTCAGGCGTTCCAGGTTCCGAACAGCTTGAGCTGCGCCTTCGTGGAGGGGTTCGCCCATTTCTTCGCCGCCTGGATCGGCGGCGAGCGCCTCGACAACGACGAGGCCAGCGCCAACGCCGCGTCCGATCGGGTGTTGGAGGAGAACCTCTACCGGACCTTCAAAATCGACGGCGCCAGGACCCCGGGCGTGGTGGCCGCGTTCCTCTACGATCTGGCCGACGATGCGGACTCACCCGACGGACCGGGCAACACGGCCAACGGCGACGAGGCGTTCGATGCCTTCGCGGTGCCCGGCCAGGAAATTGCCCGCTTGATGCGTCAGTGCCGACTCCTTCCCGTCCAGTCGGGTTGCCCCGCGATCACGGCCCTCGACGGGATCGACCAGTTCGTCTACTGCGCCGAAGGGACGGCCGGCCCTGGCGTCGGAGTCCGGTGGCGGCTCTATCAAACGGTCGAGGACGGCGGCGGCCCAGGGGCGTGGAAGCCGGCGCAACTCCGGCCCCTCTGGCAGCGGGACCTCTATCCTGGGGAGTGACGAGGCACGTGAAGTGTCCCTCACATCGTGAAGGCCTTCCGCGCTTGGCTCACTTTGTTTCAGCTTTCCCTGTCAGTGCCGATCATCCCGGTAGTCCTCGTTCTTCTCGGGATGGAACCCATGCAAGTCGCCGACATCATGACCTCCAAGGTCTTCACGATCCGCGAAGACAAGACCGTCTTCGTGGCGAACGAGATCATGCGGTGGGGCCACATCCGACATGTGCCGGTTGTGGATGCTCACGACCGGTTGGTCGGCGTGATCAGCCATCGCGACGTGCTGCAGGCCTCGATTGCGGCCCTCGAGACCGCTCGGACCTTCCCAACCCAGCGACGGCAGGCCGAGCCGGCGCCCGTCACCCGGATCATGCACCGCCAACTCCACACGACGACTCCGACCACCTCGGTCCAGGAGGCGGCGGCCGTCATGCGCCGCCTCAAGATCGGCTGCCTCCCGGTGCTCGAGGAGGAGAGGCTGGTGGGCATCATCACCGCGTTCGACATTCTCCGCCTGGTCGAACACCTCCCCTCGGCGGCGTTCGGCGCCGCCGCCGGCGCCATCGGCCGAGACTGAAGGACCAAGCGGCCATGGCGATCGGACGGCCGCGTTCGGGGCATTTTGCCGAGGAGCCGGCCTGATACTTCCGGGCCTCCTCGGGGACGCCTTTTCGAGATGTGTGATGCCCCGCTGCCGGCTGCGCGGGGTGGCGGGGTCGAAGCGGCCGGGACGACGGGGATTGCGGCGACAGCACCGCCTCAGTGGGGCAACGCGTACGCCACGACGTGGTCGCCTAACGTGGTCCCGAGCGAACTGTGCCCCCCTGCCGCGATCAGCAGATACTGACGTCCCCCCGCGGTGTAGGTCATCGGGGTGGCCTGCCCTCCGCCTGGCAACGCCGCCTGCCACAGTTCCCGCCCGGTTTCGATGTCGTAGCCGCGGAGCTTCTCGTCAGTGGCCGCGGCAATGAACACGAGGCCCCCTGCCGTGACGATCGGCCCCCCGAAGTTGATCGAACCCCACCGGTCGGCCTCGGCCACCTGATCGAGCCCCCGCATCCTGCCTAACGACACCTCCCAGGCCACGGCTCCGGTGCCGAGATCGACGGCGGTGAGGAGGCCCCAGGGCGGCTGGTTGCAGGGGAGGCCGCTCGGCGCCACCAGCGGCGCGCGGCTCATCGTGTAGGGCGTGCCCTGCTGATTGCCCTGATCCGCCCGGGTCCGCCGAGCCAACTGGACCCACATCGGCATGTGGGTATTCACCACGAGCAGCTGCCGCTCGGGCTCGAACACGGCGCTCGGGCGGCCGAACTCCCGCGTTTGGGGGTCCTCGCCGCGGCCCTCGGGGAGTTGGGCGACCTCGAGGCGGCGGTGGCCCTGCTTGGTCAAGCGATCGACCGGCACGACGTTCGGGTGGTCCAGTTCCCCCATCTGACACGATATGACCGGCTGCGGCGGGACCCTCGTGCCGCAGCCATGCTCGCCAAACTGCGAACGATGTGACCTGGCCGACTGGAGAGCCTATTGCTCGCCGGATCGGCCGATGAACCGGTAGACCCCAGCACCGAGCACCCCACCCACCACCGGCGCCACCCAGAACAGCCACAACTGCGACAGCGCCCACCCGCCCACGAACACGGCCACCCCCGTGCTCCGAGCCGGGTTGACCGAGGTATTCGTGACCGGAATGCTGATCAGGTGAATCAGCGTCAGACCCAGCCCGATGGCGATCGGCGCAAAGCCCTGCGGCGCCCGCTTGTCGGTGGCGCCAAGGATGATGACGAGGAACACCATCGTCATGACCACTTCGGCGACCAGCGCGGCCACCATCGAATACCCGCCCGGCGAATGCTCCCCATACCCGTTCGAAGCAAAGCCGGCCGAGACATCGAATCCCGCCTTGCCACTGGCGATGAGATAGAGGACCCCGCCGGCCACGACCGCGCCGAGCACCTGGGCCACGATGTAGGGGAGCAACTGGTTGGCCGGAAAGCGACCTCCCGCCCACAGCCCGATCGACACCGCCGGATTGAGGTGACACCCGGAGATGTGTCCGATCGCGTAGGCCATCGTCAGGACGGTCAGACCGAAGGCAAGCGAAACACCAAGCAGGCCGATACCGACGTCGGGAAATGCCGCCGCCAGCACCGCGCTGCCACACCCACCGAGGACCAGCCAGAAGGTGCCAAAGAACTCCGCGCCGTACTTGTTCATGACGGTTTCCCTGTCGAATGGTGGCAATCGGGTCGGGACTGGGGTGCGGCTGAGAAGCTCGCGGTCGAAGTTGGCCCCGTCAAGCTGCCTTGACGAACGCCCTCCTCAAAACGCGAATCCCCCTGCGGCAACCGAACAAAACCGGTCACCCCCCGGGGGATCGTGTTCCCGCTGCACCCCTACGCCTGCCGAAGCGCGTCGACCACCTGCTGCTTGGCCGCGTGCCGGGCCGGTAGCAACCCGCCGAAGATGCCCATCACCACCGCAAAGATCATCCCGTTGAGGAGCAGCGCCGGCGTCACCTGAAACGCGAACGCCACCTCGCTGAAACTGCTCCAGTTGGTGGTGCTGGTGACGAGGCCGTTGATCGGGAGCGCCATCAGACAGCCAAGCGCCCCGCCGAGCGACGCGATCAGCACCGCCTCGAGCAGGAACGAACTCATGACGCTGCGAGGCCGGAACCCGAGCGTGAGCAGCACCCCGATCTCCGGCGCCCGCGAGGCCACCGCCGCGTACATGGTGTTGACCGCGCCGAAGATCGCTCCGACCCCCATGATCGACGCCACGAACAGCGCGATGAAGCTGAGGATCCGCGCCAGCATTTCGGACTGGTTGGCGTAGAAGTCCCGCTCCCGGAAGGCGTCGACCTGGAGCCGGGCGTCGGCCTCGAGGGTTTCCTTGAGGCCGTCGAACGCCGCGGGGTCCTTCATCCGGAAGGTGACGCTCTGGAAGATCTCACCCCGGAACACCGGCATGAACTGCTCGTTCTCGCCCCAGATTTCCGATTCGAACGACGAGCCGTCGGCCGCGAAGTGGCCGACGATGGTCCAATCTTCCTCGGCAAACCGGACCACCTGACCCACCTCGGAGTTCGGGAACCGCTTGGCGTAGGCCACCCCGACCACGACCTCGCGGGCCCCGGAGCGGAACTGCCGCCCCTCGACGATCTCGACGCCCTTCCGGACCACGAACGCCTGCGGGCTCACGCCCCGCACCACCACGTTGGCCATCCCCGCCCCGCCCACCCGGGAGAGCGGAACCACCACGAAGGTCTCGGCACTGATCAGCGGCTGATTGGCGTCGTCGCGCGCCACGAACGGGAAGCCCGCCACGATGCTGGCCGTCTGCCGGCTGACGCCGCTGTTCATCTCGGCGTTGGCACCCTTCCGGAGCAGCATCACGTTGTCGGCGGATCCGGTGCCCACCAGCGCGGCCCGGAACCCGTTGGCCAGCGCGTTCATCGACACGAAGACGGCCACCACCAACGCCATGCCCAGCGCCGTGGTCAGGGTCGACACCGGCCGTTGCCGGAGGCTCCGCAGGTTGTAGATGATCGGGATCTTCATCGGGATCTGCTCAGGCCACTTTCCGGAGCGCGCCCACCACCGACAGCCGAGCCGACTGGAACGC